>JACCXV010000047.1 GCA_013696835.1 Gemmatimonadota bacterium
GGGCCGCGTTGGCAGCCACCAGCCGGTGCAGCGCCTGGGGCCGATGGCCGGGCAGCTCCACGTCCTCTCCCGCCCGGGCAGCGTCGCGCCAGTCCTGCCGCGCGTGGAGCGCTTCGAGCACGGCGGAGCGTGCCGCCGGGGCAAGCTCGGCGCCCACCAGGGTGCCTCCGCACCAGAAACGGGCCGGCGCCGTGCGGGCCTGGAGGAGTGGATCGCCCGCCGGCGCCGGCACGTAGAGCGAGTCCACCACGGTGAACGGCTCCCCGGCGCCATCGGAAGGATTCACGCGCAGGGGAGACGCCCCCAGCCGACTGAACGGAAGGCCCTCGAAGCGGCCGCGGGTGAAGACTCCCTGAACGCGGCCGCCGAGCAGCCGCTCGAAGCGCTCGCGGAAGGTTTCGGCGCCGAAGAGCAGCTCGCAAAGGGGGCGTGTCCAGCTCAGCGGCCGGAACGCCTGCAGGCCATCGTCGACCAGGTAGAGACGCCCAAGCCGCGCGGGCTGGCCCGGCACGGCCGCACGCGACGGGTCGGCCGTGGCCTCCGTCACGGCCCGGCCTTGATGGTCGTGCGTACCGACCACGCGTCGGAGAAGCCCAGCGCGCGCATCCGGTCGAGCGCGGGACGCGCTGCCTCCTGGTCCGCGAAGTCTCCCACCCGAACCTTGTAGTAGGGGTCGATGAACTCCACGTAGACCGGGAGACTCCCCTCCACGAGCTCCTTGGTGCGGCCGGCCTGCGCACTCGCCTTTACGAAGGATGCGTCTGCGTACACCTGGATCCGCCAGCCGTAGGGGATCTCGCCCGCCGCCGGCGCGTACTCCTCGCCAGCCTGGCGCAGGCGGCCGGCCTGGATCTCGCCGCGCACCGGCTCGACGACCCGGGCCTCGATCGCGGGCTGCTCGGTGCGCTCCCCCGTCACGGGGTCGATCGTCCCATGCACGGCCTTGGCGTCGCCGAGCCCGCCGTCCCGCTGTGCAGACTCGGCAGCCGCCTCGGCTGCGGGCACGCGGCGCGCGGCCACTTCCTCTTCGGTGCGTCCGGCCACTCCCCGGCTCCCCGACGTCGTCGCAGGCGCGCACCCGAAGCCCAGGAACCCCGCCAGGGCCCCGAACGACGCGACGACGGCGAGTCCGCCGCGGGCGCGCCTCATCATCCGGCCGCGGGCAGGCCTCACCGGCCCCCCGACCCATTCAGGCCCTTCAACAGCTCGCGCAGCTCCGGGAGCCGATCCCGCGAGCAGACGAGCGTCTCCGCGCCGGAGCGCACGACCACCAGGTTACTGGCTCCGATAACGGTGATGCGACCCTCCTCCGCGAACAGAATGTTGTCGCTGGCGTCGGCGAGCCGCGCCGCGCCGCGCACCGCGTTGCCTGCTGCGTCGCGCTCCAGCAGGCGCGCCATGGCCTCCCAGGATCCCACATCGTCCCAGCCGAACTCCGCGGGCACGACCGCTCCCGCGCAGGTGCGCTCCATGACCGCGTGGTCGAACGAGACGGAGGGCGCCCGCTCGTACAGCGCCGCGAACGCCGCGCCATTCTCCCGCGCCCCGCGCAGCGGGCCCTCCGCGACCACGTTCGCCAGCAGCCCGCCGATCTCGGGGGCGTGCCGCGTCAATTCGTCCAGGATCGTTCGGGCCGCGGCCACGAAGATCCCGGCGTTCCAGTAGCTGCGCCCGCCGTGGACGAGATCCGTCGCTCCCGCGATGTCAGGCTTCTCGTGGAAGCGTTCGATCCGGAACACGCCGGGCCGCAGCGCCTCTCCGCGCGTGACGTAGCCGTAGCCCGTCTCCGGCCTGTCCGGACGCATGCCGAGCGTCACGACGAGGGGCTCCGCCTCGGCCACCTCGAAAGCGTGCGCCAGCGTGGCGAGGAACGCCTCGGGATCTACCACCACGTGGTCCGAGGGCAGCACAGCCACCGCCGCGGAGGGGCCGCCGACTTCGAGCGCCACGCATGCAGCCACGCCTACCGCCGGTGCGGTGTTGCGCGGCCTGGGCTCGGCGATCACGTGATCACGCGGCAGCTCCGCGCACTCGCGAGCCACGGCCTCCCGCAGGGCGGCTGAGGTGATGACCAGCGTCCGTTCGGGCGGGTAGGCGAGTGCGATGCGCTCCAGGGTCTCACGCAGCATCGTCCGCTGACCGAGGAGGGGCAGCAGCTGCTTGGGGCGCTGGGGCGTCGAGGCCGGCCAGAAGCGCTCGCCGATCCCGCCGGAGAGGACGGCGACGAAGCGGCTCACACGTGCTCGTCCAGATCGTCCAGCCTGCCGCGCTTGCGGTCCAGCGCGTGGAGCAGGCCCCCGATGTTGGCATCTCCCCGGACGGCGACGGCAAGGATCCCATCCTCGCCCACGGAGGAGAGCACGAGCAGCCCTGACGCGAACTCGAACACGCAGAGACGGAAGGAGCCGGCCTCCATTGCCTGCCCCGCCTCGACCGAGCCGCGAATGAGCGCGGGCACGATCGCCGCGAGCGTCTCCCCGTCCACCGCTGTCTCGCCGCGCATGCGGATCACCAGACCCTCGCGGCCGGCTAGCAGCGCGCTCCGAACGCCCGGGAAGCCGAGCAGCTCCTGCAGCGCCTCGTCCACGGATTGCACGGGCGATCGCCTCCACCAAGGGGTCGGTCGAATCGGTCCGTTTCGGGGCGGCGCCCGCCGCGGGACCCGCGGTTAACCTACCCGGGCCGGAAAGCTCGAGTCAATCCGGGTCATCGCCACGTTCTCAGCCCTGCGCGTAGTAGGTGGCCGCCTCGGAATAGCAGCGCCGCAGCTCCTCCCGAAGCGGCTCGAGCGTCGCATCGGACAGCGTCGGATCGCCGTCCACCAGGGCGAACGCCGCCGCCTTCGCCCGCTCGAGCACCGCGGAGTGGAGTGCCAGGTCGGCGAGCCGCAGGCGCGGCACGCCGTGTTGCTGGGTGCCGAAGAAGTCTCCCGGCCCGCGCAGCCGCAAGTCCTCCTCGGCGATCCGGAATCCATCCGCGTGGCGCCGCAGCAGCTCGAGCCGCGCCAGGCCCTCGGCCGCGGTTCCCGGCGAGGCGAAGAGAAAGCACCACGCCTCGCGATCCGAGCGCCCGATGCGCCCGCGAAGCTGGTGCAGCTGTGCCAGGCCGAAGCGCTCGGCGTTCTCGATCACCATGACGTTCGCAGCCGGGACGTCCACACCCACCTCCACGACCGTGGTGCTGACGAGGATCCGGAGATCGCCCCGCCGGTAGGCGTTCATCACGCGCGAGCGCTCCTCGGGCGGGAGGCGCCCGTGCACCAGCCCCACGCGCACGTCGGGGAAGAGATCGCGCGAGTAGCGCTCGAAGGCCGCCGTGGCGGTCTGCAGGTCCAGCGCCTCGGAGTCCTCGATGAGCGGAACCACGACGAACACCTGGTCCCCCTCCTCCATGCGGCTGCGCAGGAACCCGTGCAGCTCGGCACGCTTGCTCTCGGGGACGAGGCGGGTGCGCACCGGCTTGCGGCCGCGCGGCAGCTCGTCCACGACCGACACCTGCAGGTCGCCATACAGGGAGAGCGCCAGCGAGCGAGGAATCGGCGTGGCGGTCATCACCACCACGTGCGGCGACACGCCCTTGGCAGCCAGCCGCAGCCGCTGCTCAACCCCGAAGCGGTGCTGCTCGTCGACCACGACCAGCCCGAGCCGGCGGAACCCCACAGCGTCCTGCAGGAGCGCATGGGTGCCCACCACCACCGGCAGATCGCCGCTTCGCAGCCCCTCCAGCACCGCCTCGCGAGCCCGTCCCTTGACGGCGCCGCTCAGGAAGCCGACGGGCACGCCGGCCGGGTCCAGCCAGCCGCGGATCGTGGCCGCGTGCTGCTCGGCCAGGATCTGGGTAGGAGCCATCAGCGCACCCTGGCAGCCGCTGTCCACCGCCCGGGCCAGCGCGAGCGCGGCCACGACCGTCTTCCCCGAGCCCACGTCCCCCTGCAGGAGCCGGCTCGCAGGACGCGTGCCCGTGGCGTCGAGCAGGAGCTCCGCGAGGACGCGCTCCTGCGCGCCCGTGAGCTCGAACGGCAGCCGCTCACGCAGCGCGCGCTCGCGCTCGCCGGCCGAAGGACGCAGAGGGGGGGCCCCGGTGGCGTGACGGCGCCCGCGCGTGAGCAATGCCAGCGTCAGCTCCCAGAGGAAGAACTCCTCGAAGATCATGCGCCGGCGGCCGGCATCCACGTCCGCCGAGGACTCCGGCAGGTGCAGCGCGCGCAGAGCGGTCTCCCGCGACGGGAGTCGCTCCGCGGTGCGCACGGCGGAAGGCAGGATTTCGGGGATTCGACCGCGGAGGGAGCCCAGCGCCTGGCGGACGTCGGCCCGGATGCGCTTCTGGAAGAGCCCCTCCGTGGCCGGGTACACGGGCACGATCCTGCCCCCTGACTCGGGCCCCGTGAGCCACCACTCCTGCGGCTGGATCTGCAGGCGACCGCGGCGCGAGACTTCCCCGTGGATCAGCAGCGTCAGACCCGGGCGCAGCGAATCACGCAGGAAGGGCTGGTTGAAGAAGACCGTCTCGATGTGACCGGTCCCGTCGTCCACCGCGGCGCTGAAGATCGCCATGCGTCCGGTTCGACGCACGGCGGCGGCGCGGATCCGCCCGACGACCGTCGCCAACTGCCCGGAGACGAGCTCCCCGATGGGCGTCGTCCGCGAGGCGTCCACGTACCGCCGGGGATAGAGGG
>JACCXV010000063.1 GCA_013696835.1 Gemmatimonadota bacterium
TCCGGGGAGCACGCGGAGATCATCCTCCGCGAAGTGATCGGGCTCCTCGAGCGGCTCGACCTCCACGGCTGGATGGCCGATGAGACGAGCGGCCGGACATGAGCCTCCAGATCGTCCCCTCGCCCATCGCGGCCTCGATCGCCACCGAGCCGATCGAGCGGCAACGCCCTGACCGCGCGTCGATCGAGCGCCCGCTCTCCCTGCTCGCGGAGCTCACGTACCGCTGCGTCCTGCAGTGCCCCTACTGCTCGAATCCGCTGCGCTACGCCGAGTCGCGGTATCGGGAGGAGCTGGACACGGCGTCATGGATGCGCGTCCTCGAGGAGGCGCGCGCGCTGGGCGTGGTACAGCTGGCGCTCTCCGGCGGCGAGCCCACGCTGCGCAGGGACATCCTGGAGATCGTGGGCCGGGCGCGCGAGCTCGGGTTCTACTCGACCCTCGTCACAGCCGGCACGCTCCTGCCGGACGAGAAGCTCGCTGCCTATCGGGACCTCGGCCTGGACCACGTGCAGATCTCGCTCCAGGGTGCCACCCCGCAGGTCTCCGACCTCGTCGCAGGCAGCGAGTCGTTCGCGGAGAAGATCGCGGCCATGCGCCGCGTGCGAGCATTCGACTTCCCGCTCACGGTCAACGTGGTCCTGCACCGCCTGAACCTGCACCAGGTTGCGGACTTCATCGCGATTGCGGAGGAGGTCGGTGCCGACAAGCTCGAGCTCGCGAACACCCAGTACCACGGCTGGGCGCTGCTGAACCGGAAGCTGCTGATGCCCACGCGCGAAGGGGTCCGCGCCGCCGCGGAAATCGTGCAGCGGGCGCGCGCCAGGCTCGGCAACCGGCTGGAGATCGTGTACGTGCTGCCGGACTATTTCGAGGACTACCCCAAGCCCTGTCTCGGGGGATGGGCGCGGCGCTTTCTCACCATCACGCCGAATGGGGACGTGCTTCCCTGCCAGGCCGCGGGCGACATCAGTACGCTGGCCTTCGAGAACGTGCGGGAGACGTCTCTCGAGCGCATCTGGTACGAGTCCTCGTCGTTCAACGCGTTCCGCGGGCATGGCTGGATGCCCGAGCCGTGCCGGTCGTGCCCTCGCAACGAGATCGACTTCGGCGGCTGCCGCTGCCAGGCCTTCGCGCTGACGGGCGACGCCGGGGCCACGGACCCGGTGTGTGTGCTCTCTCCCGACCATCGCATCGTGGAAGAGGCGATCGCCGAGTCCGCGGAAAGCGGGGAGGACGCAGGACTCCTGTATCGCACGCCCCGCAACATGCGAAGCCTGCTGAAGGTCGTCCCCTGACGTCGGGGAACGAGGCCGCGCCGGCGATCGAGGCGCGGGGTCTCGGCAAGGACTTCGGATCCGCCCGCGCGCTCGGCTCTCTCGACCTCAGCGTCCACGAGCGCGAGTTCTTCGGGTTCCTGGGCCCGAACGGCGCGGGCAAGACCACCACGGTCCATCTCCTCGCGACGCTGCTGTCGCCCTCCCGGGGAGGGGCGCGGATCCACGGCCACGACCTTCGCCAGAAGCCGCTGGACGTTCGCCGCCACATCGGCCTCGTCTTCCAGGAGACCACCCTCGATCGCGATCTCACGGTCGAGCAGAACCTGCGGTTCACGGCGCGCCTGTACGGCGTCGACCGTCCCGCGGCGGAGCGGCGCATCGACGAGCTGCTCGAGCTCTTCGAGCTCGGCGCGCGGCGGCGGGAGCTCGTCCGTGCGCTCTCGGGCGGCATGCGCCGCGCGCTCGACGTCGCCCGTGGAGTCCTCCACCGGCCCCGCTTGCTCTTCCTGGACGAGCCGACGCTCGGCCTCGACCCGGGGAACCGCCGGGGGCTGTGGGAGTTCCTGCACCGGTTGCGCCGCGCGGAGGCCATGACGCTCTTCCTCACGACTCACTACCTCGAAGAGGTTGCGGGCTGCGACCGCGTTGCGATCCTGCACCGCGGCGAGCTCGTCGCGCTCGGCACGCCCGACGAGGTCCGCGGAACGGCCGCATCTCTCGAGGACGCCTTTTTCGATCTCACCGGAAACGGACCCGCGGCGTGACTTCCCTAGTTCTGCCAGACCCCGTAGCCGAGCTCGCGCAGGTCCTGCGCCAGGTCCCCCTCCATCTCGGCCGCCGAGGCGTAGGGCATCGGGTTCAGGAACTCGTACAGCTCCGGCATCAGCCGCTTCCCGTAGCGCGTCACGTAGCCGCACGCCTGCACGCCGGCCTTGTGCCGCTGGAGCCGCTCCTCGGGCGTGAGACCGGTAACGCCCACGTACACGCAGGGCTGTCCGCGGACGTGCTGCGGGTTGGCGGCCCGGAACCTCCGCTCGCGGAGCACGCCTGGCCCGAGCAGCACGACGTACACGTTGTGGTGGTCGGATGCGGCCATTCGTTGGAATAGTCCTGCGCGAGCTCCAGCGGCTGCGGCGGCAGCGCACGCGCGTCATGGCGGGGCTGGCGCGCCCGCTGCTGTGGCTGTTCGTCGTCGGCTCGGGCTTCGGAGCGATCAGCGCCGCGGGAGATCCCGCCGCCTACCGTCGCTTCCTGCTCCCCGGGGTGCTCGGGATGGTGATCCTGTTCAGCGCGATGTTCGGGGCGCTCTCGACCGTGCATGACCGCGAGTTCGGCGGCATCCGGCTGCTGCTCATCGCGCCCCTTCGGCGCTCGACGATCGTGCTCGCCAAGATCGCGAGCTCGACGCTCGTGGCCCTAGCGCAATCGGCGCTGCTGCTCCCGCTGCTGCCGGTGCTGGGGCTCCGCCCGGGGCCCGGGCGTATCGCAATCCTTCTCGCGGCGATGATCCTGACGGCGCTGGCGCTCTCGGCGCTCGGCATGCTGCTGGCAGCGCGGATCGAATCCATCGAGAGCTTCTCGGGCGTCGTGAACTTCGTCGTGCTGCCGATGTTCTTCCTGAGCGGGGCCCTGTACCCCACGCACGGCCTCCCGCAGGTGCTGCGAGCCCTGGCGGCGGTGAACCCCCTCACCTACGGCGTGGACCTCATGAAGCACGCCCTCTTCGGAGGTGCCTCGGCCGGAGTCCTGGGAGGCGTTCGAGCCGTTGCCGGAGTGCCAGCGGGATTCGCCCCCGAACTGTCGCCGGTCCTGGACGTGGCCGCCCTGACTGCCGCGTTCGTCGTCTCGGTGGCCGTGACGGTGCCGCTCTTCGGACGGGAGCCGAGCGCCACGCGGGCCGTCGCGGCCCCGACTGCCTCGCGGTAGAATCCGGCGCATGAAGGCCGCCTTCCAGCCAGCACGTCCCGCCGACCTCGAGCTCCTGCTGGAGCTCATGCGCGAGTTCTACGCTCACGAACGACTGACCTTCGCTCCGGCCGTGGCGCGCAGGGCGCTGCGAGCGCTCCTTCTCGACCGCGGGCTCGGCAGGGCCTGGGTGATTCGGGATGCGGGCGAGATCGCCGGCTATGCGGTGCTCACCTTCGGCTACAGCCTGGAGTTTCACGGCCGCGACGCGTTCCTCGACGAGCTCTACGTGCGCGAGCCGCACCGCGGACGCGGCATCGGCACGCGCGTCCTCGCCGTGCTCGCGCGGGCTTGTCGCGCGGCCGGCGTCGACGCCCTGCACCTGGAGGTCGACCGGACGAACACCCGCGCGCAGGCCTTCTACCGTGCCTGGGGCTTCCGGGATCACGATCGGCATCTCATGACGCGGTGGATCGGGTCTCCGCCAGCTCCGCCGAAGCCGTCTGCGTCTTCAAGCCGAAGGGGTTCGACGAGCCTCGCCCAGGTGCCTCCGGGAGCCCGGCGGATCGGAGACGAGGCGGTGCAGCGGGCGACGGGAAAAGCGTGGCCGGAGTGGTACCGCGTACTGAAGCGATGGGACGTGCGGAAGAACGGCCATGGCGCGACCGCCCGACACCTGCGCGAGGAGCACGGGCTCAGCCCCTGGTGGTCGCAGGCGGTCACGATCCGCTACGAGTGGGAAGCCGGGCTCAGGAAGGACTGACCGGCCAGGGATACTCCATGTACGCCGCTGTCTCCCGCGCCTGCTCTTCGCCGAGCAGCCTCGACACCACGTGCAGCGCCATGTCGATGCCCGCGCTGACGCCTCCCGATAGCACGATCTTCCCGTTGTCCACGTACCGCGATTCGCTCCTCACGTCGGCGTCCGGCGCGATCTCCCGCAGCAGTCCCAGAGCCCCGTGATGCGTCGTGGCGCCGAGACCGGACAGCAAGCCGGCCTTCGCCAGCAGCAGTGCCCCGGTGCACACGGAGAGCACCAGCTCGGCCGTCTCCGACGTGCTCCGCAGCCACTCGATGAGCGCGGCGTTGTGCATCTCGCGGCGCGTTCCGAACCCGCCCGGCACGACCAGGATCTCCGGCGGAGGGCAGGACGCGAAGGAGTGCGTCGGCACGACTCGCAGGTCGTTCCGCGCGTGCACCGGCCCGGCTCGCTCGGAGACCGTGTAGACGTTGAAGGGCGCGAGCCCCGTGCGCCTGCCGGTCACGGAGAAGACCTCGAACGGTCCCGCGAAGTCCAGCACCTCGACCTCGTCGAAGAGCAGGACCGCGACGTCGCGCGTCAAACCTCCGCCAGCCCGGGCTCGTTGTCCGTGGACGAGTTCAGCTCGTAACCCTCCGAGCGCGCCACGAAGGCCGCACAGGCCACGTCGCCCGTCACGTTCACCGTGGTCCGGCACATGTCCAGAATGCGGTCGACGCCGAGGATCACGCCGATCCCCTCCGCCGGCACGCCCACGGACTGCAGCACGAGCACGATCAGCGGCAGCGAGCCTCCGGGGACTCCAGCCGTTCCGATGCCGGCCAGGATCGACATGAGCACGACCTGCACCTGCTGGGGGATCGTCAGGTCCACGCCGAAGAACTGCGCGAGGAACAGGACAGTCACGCCCTCGAAGAGCGCCGTGCCGTTCTGGTTCGCCGTCGAGCCCAGCGTGAGCACGAAGCCCGAGATATGGCGCGGGACGCCGAGCCGCTCCTCGCTCACCCGCAGCGCGGTGGGCAGGGTCGCATTGCTGGAGCTGGTGGAGAAGGCGACGATCATGATCTCGCGGATCTTGCGGAAGAAGACCAGCGGGCTCATGCGCGCGAGCAGCCGGACGAGGATGGAGTAGACCCCGAACTGGTGGATGAGCAGGCCGGCCAGGACCACGCCCACGTACTTCGCCAGCACGCCCAGGATGTCGAAGCCCAGCCTGGCGGAGATCGTGAAGATCAGCGCCGCCACCCCGTACGGCGCGAGGCGCATCGCGAAGCCGATGATGCGCATCACGACCTCGTAGAGCCCCTCGATGGCGGCCACGAGCCCCGCGGTCCGGGTGCGGTCGGTGAGCGCCAGCGCCACGCCGAAGATCAGCGAGAAGAACATCACCGCCAGCAGCCCGCCCCCTCGGTAGGTGGGATCGAACGCCCGCGCCGCGTCCTCGAGCGGGTTCCGCGGGATGATGTCGAGCAGCGTGTCGACGATCGGCTTCGCCTCGGCAGCCTGCTCCACGGGGCGCCGGGCCTCCGCCGAGACGAGGGACTGCCGCAGGGCGTCCGCGGCGGCCGGATCGATGCCCTCGCCGGGACGCACCACGTTCACCAGGAGCACCCCGATGGTGACCGAGATCAGCGTCACGGAGAAGGCGAAGCCGAAGGTCTTCGCGCCGATGCGCCCGAGTCGCCGCAGGTCGCCGAGCTCCGCCACGCCGAGCGTCAGCGCCGCGAAGATGAGCGGGATGACGATCATGAAGATCAGCCGCAGGAAGATCTGGCCGATCGGGTAGGCGACGTACGCGATGAAGGAGTCGAGCCACGGCTCCCCGGCCGCGAGCAGGTTCGCCAGCAGCCCGAGCGTGAGACCGACGGCGAGCCCGACGAGGATCCGGGTGGGGAGCGGCTGGCGCGCCCAGAAGCCGCGCTGCCTGGTCACCGAAGGGATCTGGAGAGGATGGGCAGGCTCGTCACGGGCGGGAAGCTAATCCGTGCGTCTGCGAGCGAGAAGAACGTTCGCGGCCGTTACCGCGAGGGAGCTAGGAGGCGTCGATGCGCTCGCTGAACGCGCTCTCCATCCGCGCGCACACCTTGCTGCGATCGTCGCACACCCGGTACACCGCCGTGCCGCGAACCGTCAGCGGCGCGGACGCCGCCTCCCGTCCGAGCTCCAGCGGTATCGTCAAGGAAGCGCCCCGCTCGTAATAGCGCACGTCGCGCGAGTCCCCACCGTGGAACTCCTCTCCGAGGAGGGCGGGATTCGCGGGCGTCCGCACGCCGGCAGGCAGGTCCAGCAGGATCTCGTTCGGAGGGCTCTTCGCGAGCCGGTAGCCGGGAAGCGGCTGCAGCGTCAGCTCGAGCACGGCGCGCGATGGGGACTCGCGGACGGTTCGCGTCGATAGCGAGACGCCGGTCCGCGAGCCCGCAGCGCCGGATGCCGCGGCCGGCCCGTCCTTCGCGAGCTCGGCCTCGATCGCCCTGCGCGCGCCCTTGACCGCGCCCTCGCCAGCCTTGCGGTAGACGAGCTTGCCCTCGCGGTCGTAGACCAGAAACGCCGGCCAGGCATTGGTCGCGTTGTACTTGCGCCACACGCGGAAGCCGTTGTCGATCGCGACCGGGTACTCGATCCCGTTCTCGCGGATGTAGGCCTGCACGTTCTCGAGCTTCTTCTCGACGTCGAACTCGGGCGTGTGCACGCCGACGACCTCGAGGCCCCGGGGAGCGAAGGTGGCGTGGGTCTCCTTCATCCAGCCCTCGACGTTCTTGCAGTTGTAGCAGAGATAGGTCCAGAACTCGACCAGGACGACCCTGCCCCGCAGGCTCTCCCCCGACAGCCCACCCTCCGGAGCTCCCAGCCAGCGATCGGCCGGGATGTCGCCCAGCTGCTCCGCAGCGGCAACGGGTGCCGCCACCGCCTGGGCCGAGAGACGGGCCACGAGGAGCTCCGTCGCGAGGGCCAGCACGGAAACGACGACGACTGCGGTCAGCACGATCCCCGCTCCAGCATGTCCGAACATCGACTTCGGGATCTTCGTCTTGCGAATCGTCATCTTCTGCGCTCTCCCTGGTAGATGCGTCTCATCTGCGCCTCCATGGAATCCTGCGGGATCCCGGTGGGCATCGAATCCATCCGGACCAGCCGATCCGCGGGCATCGAGGGCCGCTCCTCCGTCTCTCCGCGCCCACAGCCTACCGCCACGACGAGCAGCGGAAGGACCAGCGCCGCCAACGGCAGGGTTGCCAGCGCTCGGGCGCCCGCCGGGCTCACAGCGCGGCGTACCACTCGTACCCGCGCTCCTCGTAGTACCCTCCCGTATTGCGCGGCAGGAAGTTCACCTGGGTCAGGTACTTCACGCTCTTGTAGCCGTACTTGAGGTTCGAGTACAGTCGCGCCGGAGCGCCGTGCCCCGGCATGAGCGCGTCCCCGTTCATGCCGTACGCGATCAGGGTCTGCGGGTGCAGCGCGCTCTCGCGGTCCCAGCTGGACCAGTAGCCGCTGTCGAACGAGCGGAACTCGACGAACTCCGCGGCAGGGTCGGCGCGCGCGGCACGCGCGAGCTCCGACACTCGCACGCCCGTCCACTCCGCGACCGCCGTCCAGCCCTCGATGCAGTAGTGCCGCACGCGCACCGTGGTGCGGGGAAGCCGCATGAGCTCGCCCAGCGAGAGACTGAGCGGGCTTGCCACCGAGCCGCCGACCTGGAGCCGCCAGGCCATCACGTCCACCGTCGGCAGGCGGGGGCTGATGAAGTACTGCGGAAAGCGGGCGCTCTCACGCCCCTCCGGCTGCTCCTTCGCCAGGCGGTGCGGATCGGCGATGGCACGCTGCAGCAGCTCGGTGGGCCTCTCCCACCAGCGGAGCGCCCCCCAGACAGGCTCCCCGTGCCAGCCACACCCCCCCGCCAGGAGCCCCGCCGCCGAGGCGCCGGCGAGCTTCAGGAAGCGCCGGCGGTCGGTCACGTCGGTCACACGCGGTACGATCACCCGTGGGCCTCGATCAGGCATCAGCCGGCTCACGGTAGGTCCCCACGAGCATCGAGCGGGTGGCCTCGCGATCGACCACCAGCGTCATGAACAGGTGGACGACGATGAACCCGACGAACGCCCACACGATCAGGAAGTGCCAGAAGCGGGCAGCGACGTATCCGCCCAGCAGGCCCGAGAGCCAGGGGAGCGAGACCGGCTTCCAGATCGCGAGCCCGGTCAGGACCGAGAGCGCTCCCAGGGCGAGCGTCCCGGTGTACGCCAGCTTCTGCAGACCGTTGTACATCCCGTAGTCCGGCTTCTCGCGGCGGAGTCGCAGGTAGTAGAGCTGCATCTCCCACGCGCCCCGCGCGTCGGGCGGCAGGAACAGGCGCCGACGCCACTCGCCGCTCGCGAAGACGTAGGCCACGTACAGGAGGCCGTTCAGGATGAAGAACCACATGAAGAAGAAGTGGAACCGCAGGCCGCCCGCCAGCCATCCTCCGAGTCGCGCCCATTCCGGCATCGGTTTGCCCGCCAGAGGATAGCAGCAGAACTCGTAGCCCTTCTCCGCGAATGCGGGGTACGCGTTGAAGATCTGCAGTCCGCTCGCGATCATCGCGAGCAGGAAGACGGTGTTGAACCAGTGGGTGAGCCGGATCGAGAGAGGCTGGGAGAACTTGATGCGCCGCTGCATGCGCAGGTCCTGACGGACAGAGAGCCTCTGAGGCCGACAACGACGTGCGAAGCCGGTTTTATTCCACTGCGCGGGTCCTGCGCGCCCAGAGCGTGCCGACTCCCCACAGACCGCCCAGCAGCAGGAGCGCCCATCCGGCCACGGACGGGAAGCTCACCGCGATGGCGGCCAGCAGCCCCGCGTAGATCAGGAGCACGAGCAGCGGCAGGCCGGGATAGAGTGGGACGCGGAATGGCCGCTCCCACCCGGCTCGGGTGCGCCGCAGGCGGAACAGCCCGAGGATCACGAGCCCGTCCACCGTGAGCGCCACGAACATGATGAACATCACGAGCTGGAGGAACGAGCCCGGGATGGTGGCCAGGAGCACCACCACCGTGGCCACCAGCAGCGCGCCGCGCGGGGTCCCGCCGCGGCTCACCCGCGACATGGCACGGGGGGCGAGACCGTCCTGCGCCAGCGCGAGGCCCACCCGCGGCAGCGAGAGGAAGTTCACGTTGATGCTCCCCAGGAGCACCACCAGCGCGGCCAGCGTGACCAGCACCTCGGCCTCGCGTCCCAGCAGCCGCTCGACCACGTCGGCGGCGACGAGTGGCGAGCCCGCCATCTCGGCCGGCGTGAGCACGTAGAGGTAGCCGGCGTTCACGAGCAGGTAGATCGCCGCCACGGCCAGGATGCCGAAGATCAGGATCCGCGGCATGTCCCGCTGCGGATGGCGGACCTCCTCCGCCAGCTTCGTGGCCTCGTCGTAGCCGTAGTAGGTGAAGGAGATGACCTGGAAGGAGAGCGCGAAGGCCGCCAGCCATCCCGCTGTCGCCGCGGTGGTCGTCACGGGCGGCTCCCAGTCCCACCCGTCCCCCAGCAGGAACGCCACGAGCGTGACGCCGAGCAGCACCAGCACCTTGAGGACGGTCGAGGCGTTCTGCAGCGCGCGCGCCGGGCGGAGCCCCGCCCAGTGAACCGCCGCGAAGGCGAGCGGCACGAGCGCCCCCACCACGCGCGCCGTGGCCACCCCCGTGAGCAGCGCTACGTACTCGCCGATCACCACCGCCTTGGCGGCGGCCGTGAGGCCGCGCGAGACGATCTCCGACCAGCCGGTCACGAAGCCGGCCACCGGACCGAAGGCTTCCCGTGCGTACACGTACTTGCCGCCCACGCGCGGGATCAGCGTGACGAGCTCGGCGAGCACCAGCGCGCTCGCGATCGCCACCAGCGCGCCCAGGACCCAGATCCCGAAGATCGCCAGCGGCTCGCCGAGATTCGCCGCGATGATCCCGGGAGTCCTCAGGATGCCCGATCCGATGATGACGCCGATCACGACGGCCAGCCCGTCCCACACTCCGAGGATCCGCAGCAGCCCCGAGCGGGAGCGCGGAGCGTCCCCTGGCGCCGCCTCCCCCGGCTGAGGTGACACGTTGGAGGC
>JACCXV010000049.1 GCA_013696835.1 Gemmatimonadota bacterium
CTGTAGCGGCGTCCCGCATCGGCACCGCGGCCGCGGACTTCGCCATGCGCCCAGGTCCTGCGTCCGGGGTGGTCCCGGCGCCCTGCCGCGGCTCGGTCCGAACGCCCTTCCGCGGCGCTTCGCCGCCTGCCGTCTTCCCGCCCATTCCCCCGCGCCCTTGCCTCCAGACGATCCCGATCAGGCATTCCCTCCTGCGCGCGCGTCTCCGCCGTGACCCCGACGGCGTCCTCGTCGGGCACGATGCGGGACCCGTACTCGTTGGCGTACACCTGGGTGAACTCCGCCCCGAAGAAGAGGATCTGCGCGGACCAGTAGACCCACACCAGCAGGATCACGAGCCCTCCCGCGGCACCGAACGCCGACCCGGCGCTGCCTTTGCCCAGGTAGAAGCCGAGCAGGAACTTGCCGGCCGTGAACAGCAGCGCGGTCGCCGCCGCGCCGAGCCAGACGTCGCCCCAGCGGATCTCGACGTCCGGGAGAATCTTGTAGATCATCGCGAACAGGACCGTGATCACGCCGAAGGAGACGGCGAAATGGAGCGCCGCGGCCAGGATCGGCGGTCCCGGAACGTGCTCGCCCGCGAGCTCTCCCAGCTTGCCGAGCCACGCGCTCACGCCCAGCGACACCAGCAGCAGGAAGCCGATCCCCAGGACCATGGTGAACGATGCGAAGCGGTCCTTCACGATGCCCAGCAGCCCGCGACCAGGCTTCGGCGCGACCTCCCAGATCGTGTTGAGCCCGTCCTTGAGCTGCCCGAACACGCCCGACGCCCCGAACAGCAGCACGATCACGCCGATCGCGGTGGCCAGTAGGCCGCGGTCCTCGCGACCCGCGCTCTGGATCGTCTCCTGGATCATCCGCGCGCCCTCCTCCCCCAGGAGGCCCTGCATCTCGCGCACGACCTGTCCCTGGGCGGCCTCGCGCCCGAACGCCATCCCGGCGATGCCGATGGCAATCACCAGCAGCGGAGCAATCGCGAAGATCGTGTAGTAGGCCAGCGCGGCTGCCAAGCGGGATGCCTTGTCCTCCTGCCAGTCGCGGAAGGAGCTCTTGAGTAGCGGCACGAGGGCCTGGACACGCATCGAGCGATCTCCGGAAACGCGGGTTGGATTCGGAAAGGAAAGGATAGGACAGGATCCGCCTGCGCGCCCCCCCACTTGGGAGCCCTCGGCGCCGGGGACGAACTCCCGCTTGTCCCGCCGATAGGGCTGTCTACGTTATGGGGGGCGGCCCGCCGGGGCGCTCCTGGAGTGCGGCGGGACCACGCGGCGGGCGACGCAGGGAGACTTCAACCAGGAGGACCCGTGGCGGACACGACCATCAAGAAGATCGATTCAACGCACTCGCCGATTGGCGAGATGGGGCAGGTCTACCTGGCATCGGGAAAGAACGTCTCGATGCGCCTGTGGGAGGACCAGCCCGCGGCCGAGGCGAAGGAGCATACGACCCGAGACTACGAGACGGTCGGCTACGTCATTCGCGGGAGGGCCGAGCTGCAACTGGAGGGACAGACCGTGCGCCTCGGGCCTGGCGACTCATGGGCGATCCCTCGCGGCGCAAGTCACACCTACCGCATCCTCGAGGCGTTCACCGCGGTGGAGGCGACCAGCCCGCCCGCTCAGGTACACGGCCGCGACGAGGCGACCTCCTAGCAGGCGGCCCCGCGTCCTCCGCAGGAAGTCTGGCGGGCTCCTCGAGTCTCGCACAGCAGGTCTCGTTCACGAACATGACCCGGCGCCCGGGCGGCTGCCGACGCGAACCACCGTTGCTTCCTACAACAGGTGCTTCGAGGAGCCTCGGGCCTTGCGGCGGCTCCGAAAGGGGGCTCGTGTGCGACACGGTCGGACGTCGCGCTCCCTTCGGTGGGCGGAAAGGCTGAGCGGCCGGGTGGGATCCGGGCTGATCGCGGCGGCGGTCGTGGGCTTCGTGGCGCTCGCGGCCCTCAAGATTCTCGTGACCTGGCTGGAGCCGCGTCTGGCGTTCTTTCCCGTGGCGGGCGGGGAGGTCACGCCGCTGGATGTGGGGATTCCGTACCGGGATCTCACCATCCGTACGACGGACGGGGAGAAGCTGGAGGCCTGGCTCCTGCCGCATCCCAACCCTCGCGCCGAGGTGCTGTACTTCCACGGCAACGGAGGGAACCTCTCGGGCTGGACGGCCGTCCTGGCCGGCATCCACCGACGCGGGTTCACGGTCCTCGCCGTGGACTACCGGGGATACGGCCGGAGCACGGGTCGGCCCTCCGAGCGCGGCCTCTACCGTGACGCCGAGGCTCTCGTCGCGACGTTCCGGAACGGGCTGCACCAAACCGGCGTGCCCATCGTCTACTGGGGCCGCTCGCTCGGCTGCGCGGTGGCGGCGCACGCCAGCCGGGTGGCGGAACCCGACGGGCTGATCCTGGAAGCGGGCTTTCCGGACGCGCGCGCGGTGCTCCGCGGGTCGCCCGTGCTGGCCTTCCTGGCTCTCTTCTCGAGCTATCGCTTCGCGACCACGGACCTCCTCCGCGCTGGCTCGCGCCCGGTGCTCGTCATCCACGGCGAAGCCGACCTGACGATCCCGCCCGAGCTCGGCCGAAGGCTCTACGAGGCGATCGACGGTCCGCGCAGCTTTCACGGCGTGCCCGGCGGCCACCACAACGACGTCGAACCCGCCGCGGCGGAGGGCTACTGGCGCGCCGTGCTGCAGTTCGTTGAGTCGCTCATGTCGCCGTGCCGATCTGGGGGGTGCCGCTGAACGTACCGAGTCCGTGAGCGGTCTCGACGAGCACCGGCTGCGCCGCGAACGCGCTTCGGACATGCGGTCTCGACGTATCGGCACGGATCGCCACCAGATGGGCCAGCGGGTCGCGAAAGGGCCTCAGCCCCAGCTTCCTCTTGAAGCTCTGCAGCCCATCGTTCCGAAAGGGAGATGTGCGGCCGAGGTCCACGAACGCGAAGCCGCGCTCCCGCGCCCAGCGCAGCGCGAGCACCATGGCCGCCGCGGTGACACCCTCTCTCAGAAGCGCCGGATCTCCCGCGAGCACCCCCGTGAAGGGCAGCCAGACGAGATCGCCGGCCGGCACGCCGCAGACCCCCCCCACGCGTGTTCCGGCGCGAACGACGAAGAGCAGCGTGCCCCGTTGCGAGACTTCGCGCCGAAGCGGCCGCGACGGAATCCACGCCTCCTCCCCGAAGCGCACGCGCGCCTGCGGAAGGAGCATGGTCGAGTAGAACTCGTCCCAGTCCCGCGGCTGCTCGGCAACCTCGAGCCGATATGCGGCCTCCGCGATCTTCTTGAGATCGCTCCGGAGGCTCTTGCCCGGCGTGCCGGGCGGCACGGCGGAGAGATCACCGATCCACCGCACCGTCTCCGGCACGATCAGCCAGTCGGCCGCGCGAAGGCGTGGGGCGAGCCAGGGGTGGATGCGCGCGGCCACCAGATCCGCCCCGGCTACCTCGATGCCCGAGGCGCTCCAGAGCGCCCGCCTCGGCCCGTTGCCGGCGGGCAGGAGCGGCCCCACCACCCGCGCGGCCATGCGGAGCGGGCCGTTCGCATCGGCGATGCAGGCCACCCGCCACGCGGCTCCTCCCGCGCTCCCCGTGAAGTGGCGCACACGGCTCGTGAGCTGCAGCGGCAGCACGAGCGCGGCGTGGGCGGCGTCCCACAGGCGCGCACGCGGCGAGACGTGACTGGGCAGCATGAAGCGCTCCTCGAGCGCCACCATCGCCCGCCTGGCCTTCACAGAGACGTGCCACCGGAGTGGGCCGCGCGTGGCCAGCAGCTGCGGAGCACTTGATTCCGCCCGCTTGTATGTTCCCGTTCATCTCCCCGGGGAGCCGCGTGCCGCCCCGCGCACCAGGGGGCCTTCACATTCAGCGTCACGTTGCCGGCACGAGATCACCTGTCCATGAAGAGGAGGTGCCGCTTGGAGAAGACCGTCTCGCGCGACGAGCTGAAGGAGAAGATGGACCGGGGCGATGACTTCAGGCTGGTCGAGACGCTCCCCAGGGCGGGGTACGACCACGCGCATCTTCCCGGCGCCCTGAACCTGCCGCCCGAGCAGGTCGCGGAGCTGGCGCCGACCCTGCTGCCGGACAAGGCCGCAGAGATCGTGGTCTACTGCTCGAGCCCGACTTGACATGCGTCGGAAAGAGCCGCCCGTGCCCTGGCGGACCTCGGCTACACGAATGTGAAGGATTACTCAGGCGGCAAGCAGGACTGGATCGAAGCCGGCCTGCCGATCGAAAGCTTTCACGCGCACTGATCGCCGCACGTGAGGGAGTGTGCGGGGACAGGCGTGTGCGGGGGCAAGGGCCTCGCTGCGTTCCCTCTCAGGCAGCTGCGGGGCCACCTGCAGCGTCTGGATCCCGCGGTCGCGGCCGCGGAGGAACGGTGATCATCTTCCGCATGCCCATCTGCGCGAACGCGGCTTCGTTCACGATCTCGAGGAGGCTGCGCGAGATCGTGTCGACGGCGCCCGGCTGCCCGTCGGCGATGACCCGCCCCAGCTTCCGCACCCTCCGGCGGAGCCGCAGGAAGGCGCTCTCCCCACCGCTGCGCGGCTGCCGGGTCTGGGCGCACTCCCGGCTCTTCACGAGGGCGAGCGTGAGGGCGCCCTCCAGGACCTGGAGATAGGCGGGGACGTCGAAGGGCGCTCCCTCGACGAGCCTGCGCGGAACGCGCAGCTCGACTGAAGCCATCGCCGGACCTGTCAGCGTGAGCACGGCCTGGCTGCGCATGTGCTCCAGGGCGCCCGTGATCACCTCGGGCGAGATGCCGGGTACCCCCGGCTGGTGATGCCTCATCCAGTGGACCATTGAAACCGCCTTCGCGTGTGGCGTGCCGGATCGTCGCGCCCGGTGCTCGGGACCCCGTCACAGATTGGCACCCGGCGCGGCGGCGCAGCATCGTACCGGAGTAGGACGGAGGGGCGGCTTTGGCAGGAGTCGGGGAGGATGACCTGCGAATGACCATGCGAGAGGAGGACAGGCGGATGGACGAGGAGGCCTTCAACATGTCCCTGAGGAAGTTCCTCAAGACCGTCGGCGTGACCTCGCAGCGCGAGATCGAGAGCGGCGTGAGAGAGGCCCTCGAGTCGGGGCGCCTGACCGGCGCCGAGACCCTCGAGGCGCGCGCCACCATCACGGTGGAGGGATTGGGGGACGTGATCGTGGCCGGCCGGATCGCGCTGAGCTGAACGGCGCCGGAGCCGGACCGCCGCAGCAGCGTCTCTCAGGCGCTTGCGAAGGTCAGCAGGCCGGCGGCGATCAGGCTCACGGCCCACACGGCGTCGAGGTTGACCCAGGCGGTCCTCAGGAACGCCAGGCCCAGCTTCTCGAAGACGAGCAGCGCCAGCACGGCCGTGACGGCCAGCATTCCGATCGTGTGGATGCCCAGCAAGCCGGCGCCCCGCAGGGTGGCGTCTCCCAGGGTGGCGCCGTCCAGGCGGGTGCCCACCGTCGCGAACAGGGCGCCCGCGTCCAGCGCATCATGCGCGCCGGTGCCGTGCGAGGCCCCGGCAGGGGATGGCCCAAGCATCAGCGGGGCCAGCATGAGACCCGCGCCGTGCGATCCCGAGACCAGGAAGGACCACAGCGCGAGGTCGCGCCCGCTCACTCGCATCCCGACCCACCGAGGGTGCGCCCTGGGGAGCGCGAGGCGGAAGGCGCCGAAGGCGGTCAGGGCACCCGCCGCGGCGATCCGAAGAACGTCCCGTTCAATGAATCGCGACGCCGTTCCGAGGATCACGAGGAAGCAGGCGACGGAAATCAGATGGCCCGCGGCGATTGGCGGCAGCGCCCGCAGCACGGCCGCACGGCTGCCCTCCTGCATTCCGAGCGCGACCGCGAAGAGCCAGCCCATCGCCGGATTGACGCCGTGATAGACCCCGAGCAGGGCCGCCGCACCCCACGGCCACGCGTCGAACACCGCCATCAGGGGAAGCAGTAGGAGTCCGACGAAGCATCGCCGCCTTCCAGGCGGATCTGGTGCGGGCGCTCGCCCTCGAACTGCAAGAAGAAGCGCTCGTCCAGCTGCAGCCCCCCGTCCGCGCCCGCGTCCAGCTTCGCCACCCATCCGCGCACGCCCTCCGGGAAGAACTGCGCGTCCCACGAGGCGTACAGCGAGTTGCTGAGGTACACCCGCCGCCCGTCGCGGCTCACCTCCACCATCTGCGGTCCCCCGTTCAGCTTCCCCGCCACGGGGTGCGGAGCGCGCGCGGTTATGCCGCCGAGCCGCATCGAGGCCGTGAGCCGGGGCTCGAGCGGATTCGATACGTCGTACTGCCGGAACTCGCCGGTGCCCCAGCAGGAGACGTACAGGAAGCGGTCGTCCACGCTCAGGTCGATGTCGGTGACGAGCGGCGGGACGGCTCCGAAGGGCTTGAGCGCCGGCGGCAGCAGGGCGGGGTCCGCGGGCTCGGCGGGGAGGTGGATCACCTTGCGAATCTCCCATTCTCCGTCCCGGCTCCCGTTGCCGCCGCTCACGCCGCCCGTCCGACCGCGGGCACCGTCAGCAGCGTCGGCAGCTGCGCCGTTCCCTCCCATGCTGCCAGCCTTGCTCCACAACCAGACCGAGGCGGAGAGGTCCTCGAGCGAGACGACCACGCCCACGAAGCCGTAGGGCCGGGTGGGGTCGTGCGCCGGGCGCAGCTCGAGCACCATCTGATGCTGCCCGCCGAGGTCCAGCGTCTGGAGGTGGCGGCGCTTGCGCAGATCCCAGACGTGCAGCGCGCGCCCGTACCTGCCGGCCAGCAGCAGCTCGGGGTTCAATCCGCCCTCGATCATGTCGGGCGTCCCCCACTCGCTGGTGATCAGGACGTCGTGTCCCAGATGCCACGCGAAGTCGTACGCGAGATGCTGCGGTCCGCGATCCACCTCCCAGCGGCCGAGCACGTCGAGCGAATCGTGATCGAGCACGAAGATGCCTCCCGGCCCGCCCCCGTCAGGCGAGCCGAGCGCGCTCATGTAGATGCCGTCCGGGCCGCAGTGGCTCGTGTGCGGCCGGCTGTAGCCCGCCTTCTCGGCGAGCTCCTCCGGCTCGATGACCTTGACGATCCGCGGCTGCCGCGGGTCGGGCTTGACATCCAGCACGTGGATCCGCGAGGAGCGCAGGCCGGGCACGAGGAGGTAGCGGCGCTCGACGTGGGGATGCGGCGCGTAGGGGCAGAGCGCGGAGCTGCAGGCGTTCCACCCGAAGTGGTGCAGTTCGTCGCCCGCGTTGGGCATGTCCGTACGACCGACGAGCCGGCCGTAGGTGGGCGAAGAGGGATCCGTGTCGGCGACGACGATCGCGTCGGGACGGCCGTTGCCGCCGGTGTTCAGGACGGCCACGTACGCGAGGCGCTCCGGCGGAGCTTTCATCGCCAGGCGGGGCGACGGATAGAACGTGGGATCGGGCTTCCAGGTGGGCATCATGACTCCGGTGCTCGAAGGTGGGGCTCGAAGGCAGGCGCGGCCGCCGAAGACGGTACGATGCGAAGATCTGCGCCGGCAGCGCGGAAGGAAAGAAAGTGCGCGGCCCTCTACCCCGGCTTCAGCCGCGCGCGGGCTCGAGTGGAGTGGGCTCCAGCCAGGCGAAAGCCTGCCGGAACGCCGCCTTGCCCCCGCTCTCCACGATGTCCCCGTGGCCGACGATCACGCGGTCGAAGTCCCAGCGCAGGATGCGGGCAAGCGACGCCCGCGCCGCCGTCGGATCGCGAAGCGTGATCCGCAGGGAGCGTGTCACGGCCAGGCGGCGGTACCCGCCGAGGGCGCGGGCGAGCACCTGCGTCGCGAGCGGCCGGTCCGGGCCGATGTTGAAGCACAGATCCGTAAGGATCAGGGTCCGGCTGGAGGGGTGATGGAAATCCACCTCTGTCACGAAGCGGCTTCCATCGAAGAGCGTCTGGTCGAGCTCCGCGGCCCAGCGCGGATCGGGCTCCGAGCCAAGGGTCGCGCCGAACGACAGGTCGGCGCGCTTGGCGGGCAGCCCCGGCGAGGCGATGAGCTCCGCATGCGGGTACGTGGAGGCGTACTGCTCCATGTAGCGATGATGGAACTTGTTCGGCGAGACGACGAAGCGAACGGGGCCGAGAAGGTCGATCGCAGCGCGCAGCGGCTGCGTGAGCCCCGCGACGGAGTGGAGGAACAGGCTCCCGTCCGCAAGCCGCACCACCGTCATGCGACGGCCGAGCTCGAAGAGACCCACCCGGAGCGGCTGCTCGGCGACCCACAGCTGCCCCGAGTGAAGTTCGCGAAGAGGTTCCATGGGTTCTGCGAGCCCGTGGCGGGGATTCGTGTGCGAAAGGCCGCTGGAGTCGGGCTCCCGCGGCCTTTCGGCGAAGTGGCTCCCCGGGCCGGACTCGAACCAGCGACAGGGTGATTAACAGTCACCTGCTCTACCAACTGAGCTACCGGGGAATGCTCCTCAAAATGCCCGGCCCTTGCCGGTGTTGGCAACCCGGCTTCCAGGCCGCTGCCCGCGCCTGCGCCCCCGTGGAGCCGCCGACTGCGCCCCCGGGGAGCCGCCGAGGACCGGCGGGCCAACGGAATTGTATCTTGCTCCCATGAACTGGCTCGATCTGGGACTGCTCGCCTTCGTCGTGGCCGTCGGGATCGGCGGACTGGGGGCCGGGTTCGTGAAGGGCGCTGCGAACCTGGTCGGCCTGATCCTCGGCTTCGTGCTGGGGTCGGCCCTGTTTCCCACGCTGACGCCGCTCTTCCTGCGCTGGACTAGCGAGCTTCCCGTCGCGAGCCTCTTCGCCTTCACCGTCGTCGCCCTCGCCGCGGTGTTTCTCCTGGACGTGATCGGGAGCGTCGCCGCACGCATCGTGGCGCTGCTACGCCTGCAGCCCATCGATCGTCCACTGGGCGTTCTCCCCGCCACACTGTCGGCGGTGCTGATTGCAGGCGTGACGCTCGCGCTCCTGAACGGCTTCGCGCTCATCGAGCGGCAGCGCTCGGAGTCGCGGCTCTCGAGCTGGTTCCTGCAGGTGAGCGCGCCCATCGTTCATCTGCTGCCGCCGCCGTGGAACGGACAGCCCGCGAAGCTTCCGCCCTCGCCGATTCCCGCGCCCGACGCGCCGGCGCTCGCGCTGCGACGCGACATCGCATCGGTGCGCGACGTTTTTCGCGCAGCTTTCTATTGACAAGGGTTTGCGACGCGAGCTATCCTCCCGCGCGATGGTTTCGGCGGTGGTTCCGTTTCTACTCTTTCGGAGGTTCGAAATGGCCACTAAGAAAGCCTCAGGCAGCAAGAAGAAGAGCAGCGGCTCGTCGAGCTCTTCGAAGAAGTCCTCGAGCACGAAGAAGAGCTCGGGCGGCAAGAAGAAGTAGCCTAGGCTCGAAGCCCCAAAAAGGGTTGGGGTGGGATAGAGGTACCGCCTCCACCGACCGAAGCCGAAGAGAAAAGCCCGCCGGAAGGCGGGCTTTTCACGTGCATGCAGGAAGGGGCGCGCCACGGCCGCCCCCCCGAGCCAGGCAAACGTCAGGGCTTGAGCACGACCCACTCGATCTCGTTCAGCAGGTTGCCCACCTCTTCCGCCGACTCGCTCGCGTAGCGGAAGCAGCCGGCCGCGCTGCCGGCCGTGACCCCCTCGAGCCGCGCCACGCTCTCCGGCACCCAGGGCTCGTAGGTCTTCCGCATGCAGAACTCCACGTGATAGGGGCGATCGAGCCGCAGCGGCGCGAGCTCGCCCGCGCGGGTGCGCTTCACGGCGCGGCCCGCCGCCTCGCGGATCCAGTCCCGGACCAGCTCCGGCGCGAAGGTCGCCGCCGCGCTGCGCCCGTATGCCTTCTTGACCGTGACCGTCTCCAGCGGCCCGAGCATCTCGCGCGTCTCGGCCGTGAGCACGTCGTCTCCCGTCGCCAGCACCATTGGCACCCCCATCTCGCCGCCGATGAAGGCGGCGATGCCGGCCTCGTTCAGCACGCGCCCGTTCACGGTGAAGGAGTCGAAGGCGAAGTTGTGCGAGATCACGCCCTCCGTGCCCGCGTTCGCGTGTGCGCCGACGATGAACATCGCGTCGATCTGCGGATTGAGGCCCGTGGACATCACGATCGGCTTCGGGTAGCCGCGAATCAGGATCGCCTCCGCATCGAGCTCTTCGGGGAGCGTGTTGCGGAACAGCGTGCCCCCGTGGCCGTCGTTCACGACGAACTGGGTCGCACCCGCCTCCCTCGCGCCCTCGATCGCTGCGTTCACCTCGTCCGTCAGCTCCTTGCGGAAGATCTCGTGCGTGGGGTGGCCGCCGCGGTACACCGGGCGCATCTCCGTCGAGTTCATGACGGCGCCGGCGAGCCCCTCCATGTCGGCGATGATGTAGACCGTGAACCCCTTGGGGTCCATCTCATCCTCGAGCTTCTCCCGCGCGGCCACGTACTCCGTGACGCCGAAGACCTGATCCGGCGGAGTCGTGTCGCGCGGCGCGGGCGTCGCCACGGGCGCGGGGGCGCCGGCCGCAAGCGGGGCGGGCGCCGCGGGCTGGGCG
>JACCXV010000073.1 GCA_013696835.1 Gemmatimonadota bacterium
CGTGCACCTTGCCCGGGCCGAGCAGGGGCTGCCGGCCCACCACGCCCTCCCCCTCGACCTCGGTGACCTCTCCGGTCGAGTCGTGGATGAGCCATCGGCGGGAGAGGAGCTGCGCGGGCCGCTCGCCCACGTTCTCGATGCGCACGAAATAGGCGAACACGTACTTGCGGTACTCGGGCTGGGAGTGCTCCGCCAGGTATGCCGGCCGAACCGTGATCCGGATGTCTTCCGTCGCGCGGTAGAAGAACGGCCTCGGGGGCATGGCGTGGGAATCTAGGCGCTCGCTCCTTCTCAAGCACCCCGGTCGCCTCGATCTTTCGACAGCCGGGCCTCGGTGAATGAATGGCAGCGGCCGTTCGAACGCGGATGGGTGGCGCCGGATCTGAATCGTAGGCACGCCCTAAACCCTTCTCGGCAGGATCGGTCTGGGATTGAGCCCAATCACGCGGCGACCCTCATGATGCCCGGCGTGCGATTCGGAGACCCCAGCGTGGACCCCGCGGTGCCGTCCGCCCTGCGGGACCACTTCTGCGACCGCTTCTCCGACTCCATCGAGCAGCGCATCGGGCACGCCTACGACGGCACGCCGCTGCGCTCCGGACGGCCGCTCGGAGTGCTGCGTCCCGCCTCCGTCGAAGACGTCGTGCGTCTCGTGGGGCTCGCCTCCGATCTCGGCTTCTCGATCGTCCCCCGGGGTGCGGGGACGGGACTCTCGGGCGGCAGCATCCCCGATCCGCGCTCGGTCGTGCTCGTGATGAGCGGCTGGAATCGAATCCTTGAGATCGACGAGGAGAACCTCTGTGCGTGGGTCCAGCCGGGCGTCGTCACCGCCGACCTGCATCGGGCGGTCGAGGCGCGCGGCCTCTTCTATCCGCCCGACCCGGGGTCGATGAACGTCTGCACGATCGGCGGGAACGTGGCCGAGAACTCGGGCGGCCTGCGGGGACTCAAGTACGGCGTGACCAAGGACTACGTGCTGGGCCTGGAGGCCGTGCTCGCCACCGGCGAGGTCTACCGCGGCGGCGGCAAGTCGGTGAAGGACGTGGCGGGCTACAACCTGGTGGACCTGCTGGTCGGCTCGGAGGGAACCCTCGGCGTGATCACTCGCGTGCTGGTGCGGCTCGTCCCCAGGCCGGAGACCAGCGCCACGCTGCTCGCGCTCTACCCGTCGGTCGCCGTGGCCGCGCGCACGGTGACGGCGATCCTCTCGGCGCGCATCGTGCCGGCCACGCTCGAGTTCCTGGATCGCACCACGCTGCGCTGCGTGGAGGCGTACGCGCGCCTCGGTCTGCCCGGGGACGCGGGCGCACTGCTGCTGATCGAGGTCGACGGGCGGGCGGCCGTGGTCGCGGAGGACGCGGCGCGGATCGAGGCGATCTGCTCAGCGAGCGGCGCGACGCACGTGATCCGGGCGGCGGACGAGGTGGAGGCGCTGCGGCTCAAGACGGCCAGGCGGGCGGCGTTCGCCTCGCTCGCCCGCCTGTCTCCGACCACGATCCTCGAGGACGCCACCGTGCCTCGCAGCGCGCTCCCCGAGATGGTCGCGGCGGTCGAGCGCATCGCCGCGAAGCACGACCTCGTGATCGGTAACTTCGGCCACGCCGGCGACGGCAACCTGCACCCGACGTGCTGCATCGACGGCCGGGACCCCGACCAGGTGGCGCGCGCGCACCGCGCCTTCGAGGAGATCTTTCGCACCGCCCTGGACCTCGGCGGCACGATCACCGGCGAGCACGGCGTGGGACTCTCGAAGAAGGCCTATCTGCCGGATGCGATTGGCGCCGGCGGGATGCGCTGGACGCGGGCGCTCAAGCGGGCGCTGGACCCCGCCGGGATCCTGAACCCCGGGAAGATCTTCGATCCCGATCCCTCGGACCATCGCGAGCGCGCCCCGTTCGCGGAAGAAACCGTTCCCGCGTGTGAGCGGGGGTTCTCCTGACGGTCATCGAACCGGCGCCCGGCGAGACCCCGGCGGCTCTCCCCGGAGCTCGGCCGCAGCTCGCGATCCTCTCGCTCGTCACGGTGCTCGGCATGACCCCCTGGTTCAGCGCGACCGCCGTCGCGCCCGCGCTGGCCGAGGAGTGGCGACTCAGCGCTGGAGGGGCCGCGTGGCTGACGGTCAC
>JACCXV010000075.1 GCA_013696835.1 Gemmatimonadota bacterium
GAGGAGGAGCGGACGGCGCTGGTCCGCGGAGGAGACGAGAACCGCGCCCCCGCCCTGCCGCCGCCGCTGCCGGCCCGGGCCCTCGCGTGGGAGATCGAGCACCTGGAGATCGCCGTGGAGCGGCACCCGCTCGAGCTCTACCGCGCGGCCCTCCCGTCCGACGTCGTCGCCGCCTCCGAGGTGGCGGACGCCGCCACCGGCGCGCGGCTGCGGACCGCCGGCGTCGCGATCGCGAGCCGCCATGAACGCACGAAGGGCGGCGAGACGATGGTCTTCCTGACGCTCGAGGACGAGGGCGGGATCGTGGAGACGACGCTCTTCCCGCGGGCCTACCGCCGCTGGGGCCACGCGCTGTGCGACGCGGGCCCGTTCCTGGTGGACGGGACGGTCGAGCGGCACCACGGCGTGGCGACGCTCACGGTGGAGCGGCTGGAGCGCGTGCGCGCGCCGCTCAGCGCTTCAGGAGCACGTAGACCCGGTCGTCCGCGTCCGGCAGCCCAGGAATAACCTCGCGCGTCTAGATCGTTGGCCCAGGGGAATCCTGAAACTCGGGAGGATGCGATGATCCGCTCCAGGACGGCGGCGGGGACTCTGGCGGGCCTGCTCGCCGGCGTGGTGTTCGGCCTCATGATGCAGACGATGACCGCTCCCACGCCTGACGGCGGACGCATGCCGATGATGGCGATGGTCGCGCGGGTGGTCCGCTCCGACAGCCTCGCGATCGGCTGGCTCTACCACCTCTTCAACAGCGCGGTGATAGGTGCGCTCTTCGGGGCGGTGCTCGGGTCACGAATCCGTGGCTACGGCAGCGGTCTCGGCTGGGGCGCGGCGTACGGTGTCCTCTGGTGGGTTCTCGGAGGTCTGATCCTCATGCCGGCCTTGCTGGGCATGCCGCCGTTCGCGCCTCTGCAGATGGCGCCCATGCGGCCGGTGGCAATTGGGAGTCTGATGGGGCACGTGCTGTACGGCTTGATCCTGGGCGGCACCTTCGTGGGGCTTGCCGGCGCCGCTCAGCGCTTCAGGAGCACGTAGACCCAGTCGCTGGCGTCCGGGGGATCCAGGGTGACGGGCCCGCGGCCGGTGTAGGTCCCGAGCTCCGCGTAGGCGCCGCCGCGCGGGTCGTAGCGCAGCACGCGATAGGTCCCCGACGTCGAGACGCCAAGCGCCAGCTGGTGCGCTCCGGCGTTCCCGCGCAGGTAGGCCACGTACTGCCGTCCGACTTCGGCCAGCGCCCAATGCGTGCGGGGCGGAGGCGCGAAGAACGCGCCATCGGGGTTGGTCACGATCTCGTCGTCGGAGCGCCCCTGCGACGTGCTCACCAGCCCGTCGGCGGGCTCGAGCTTCCACCAGTCGAGCCATCCCGTGCCGTCGAACAGCCGGCGGATGTGCTGCACCTGGGCCTCCCACGGCCGGTTGGCCGAGGCCTGCGGATCGAATGGCCCCTCGTCGCGGATCCCGCCGTAGTACGTCGTGGCGAAGCCGGTCATGAAATACCCTCCGGCCATGGCGATGTCCCAGCTGGCGAACCGCACGTGGTCGAGGGTGAAGCTGTTGTTCTTGTCCACGTGCCCGTCCCCGTCCTGATCGCGCAGGAAATAGCCGTACTCCGCGTTCACCACCGGCTTGTCGTGATCGCGCGCCCGCAGGATGCGCTCGTGCAGCTGATCGTAGAGCTGCTGGTAGTCGCCGAAGCCCATCCAGGGCTGCCCGGCGAACTGCTCCACCGATCCCTCGTTGCCAACCGGCCCGTCAGCCTTCGACGGGCCGAACGAATGGTTCGCGACCAGGCGCGCGTGCGGATCGCTCTGCCGCAGCTCGGAGCCGATCGCGCGCACCTGGCTCGCCGAGAGCCCGTCGCGCCATTCGTTCGCGACGACGAAGTACACGTTGTAAGCGCCGTAACGGGCGGCGACGTAGCGCGCGAACCGCAAGCGAGCCGCATCGGAAGGGTAGGCCTTCCAGCGCGTTCCCCATGCGAGTGCCAGGCCCACGGTGATCCCGCGCGCGTTGGCGTGTGCGATCCGAAGGTCGGCCTCACGGAAGTAATCAGGTTTCGGGGTCCCCCGGCCATCGACGGCCGGCCCGCCGTAGGGTGCGTCGAGCGCCGCGTGGATGACGTTGAACCCCTGCGCCGCCCGGCGATCGAGGAAGTTCAGGGCCGTCGCGCGCGTCAGGTTCTCGGGGGGGAGGTTCCCGAACAGGATCCACTGGGTCTCGCCCTGCCACCAGAAGGGGGTCCCGTCCTGGCGCTGGAAGTGGTAGGCAGAGCCGGGCATGGCCCTGATGCCGCCTTTCCGGCCAGACGCGCCGCAGGTGAACGATCCCTGCCGTCCATTCAGGCCGGGATTGCCGGAGCGCGTGGACCATCGCCAGATGCCCGTGGCATCCGGTGAGAAG
>JACCXV010000052.1 GCA_013696835.1 Gemmatimonadota bacterium
CGCCCTGCGCGCGGGCAGCCGCTCCGAGCGATGGCGCGGGCCGCCCAGCCGCGCGACGGGAGAGGCGGCGCACCCGCCACCTCTCCCGCGGCTGCCCGAACGGCGGACTCAGTAGCCCGTCGCCGGCAACTCGTTGCCCACGAAGACGCCGTTTCGATAGGTGTTCGGGCACAGCGGATGCGTGAACGCGCTCGCGCCGTCCGCCGTGGAGTATGTGATGTCGTCCACCAGCGGCCGCCCGTTGGGGTTCAGGTGGGCGAGGTCGCGCACGCGCTTGGCGATCTCGTGATCGGTGCACGCGGTGTCGCCGCTCACGCCGAGCCCCCCCACGATCCGTCGGTTCTGGTACAGGGCCACCCCGCCTCCGAACGTGATGATTCCACCGGCCACGTCGCCCCTGCCGCCGCCCGGGCCGCCCGGCGGCGCCAGAAACTCCGGTTCGAACGGGTTCGACTGGTTGAGGCCGTACAGCGAGTGGCCCGGCTGCACGAAGGTGTAGAGCTGGGCCGTGGAGAGCGGGAAGCCTCCCTCCGCGAAGTCGAGACTGAACGCGTTGGCGGTGTAGGCCTTGGCCTTCGCGATCTGCTGGCTGCCAGGCCAGACCTGCGAGGGATCGCCCGTGCTCGTGGCGAAGGCGCAGAGCCGGGCGTCGCGGTTGACTGCCGCCGCCCACATGCGGGTGCCGTTGAACAGCCCGCCGACTCCGCCGGGCCCCTGCCGCAGGCCCGCGGAGAGAGCGGGGTTCGCCGGCACGGCGGCCGCCTGCAGGAGATCGCGCAACTGGCCCGCGGTCGGCAGGCCGTCACACCCGGCAACGGCGCCGGCTTCCTGCGCGGCGGCGCCTGCTCCGGATATCGCGAGTAGGAAGGCTCCCAGGATCACCGACGAGCGTCGCATCGTCATTTCAGTCTCCAGAAGTTGGGGTCTGGTGCAGTGTGGGGGGAAACGGATGCCGGACATCGCTTGCGTGGAACGACGCACCGGGGGTCTTCGAGCCCCCGGCGCGCTCAGCTGTCGTAGAACCTCATCAGCTCGCGGACGCGGCTCGGATGGCGCAGCTTCTGGAGGGCACGTGCCTCGATCTGCCGCACGCGTTCGCGCGTGACGCCGAACACGGTGCCGACCTCCTCCAGCGTGCGCGGGTTGCCGTCGGGAATGCCGAACCTGAGCTCTATGATGCGTCGCTCGCGCGGGGCAAGAGCTTGCAATGCTGTGTTCACGTGATCCTTGAGCATCGAGAAGGCGGCGAGGCGCGCCGGCGACGCACACGATGTGTCCTCGATCATGTCGCCTATGGGAGATCCGTCCCATTCCCCCGTTCGAATGTCGAGAGAGATGGGATCCTGAGCGACCTCCAGCACCGCCTGCACCTTGTCTAGGGGCAGCCGCAAGCGGGCTGCGATCTCCTGCGGGGCGGGCTCGCGGCCCTGCTCCTGCACGATTCGGCGGGCGCAGAGATTCACCCGGTGGATGATCTCCACCATGTGGACCGGAACCCGGATCGTACGCGACTGCTCGGCGATGGCACGGGTGATCGCCTGCCGGATCCACCAGGTCGCGTACGTGCTGAACTTGTAGCCGCGGCGATGATCGAACTTCTCGGTCGCGTGGATGAGGCCGCCATTCCCCTCCTGGATGAGATCCAGGAACTCGAGCCCGCGGCCGACATATCGGCGGGCGATCGAGACGACGAGCCGCGCGTTCGCCTCGATCATCCTGCTCTGCACGCGTCGGATGCGGGTCTCGGCGGCGGGGATCTCGAGCAGCAGGGCCTCGATCCGCTCGCGCGGCAGGCCGACCTGGCGCTCGAGCTTTCGCCGGTCGCGGTTGTGCTGAAACTCGAGGTGTCGAGCGCGCAGGCGCTCGGCCACGTGCAGCAACACCCGCAGCGGAAGCGGCGGAGGCAGCTCGTCGTCGGCGCCGGGGAACGCGGACGCGCTCGCGTCCGCCGGCGGAAAGCCCCCTCGGTGACCTGCGTCGAATACGGGCCCGGGATCGCCGGCGCTTCGTCCCTCGCGTCGCATCCGCTCCATCTCGGGACGCTGAACCAGGGCGCGACTCTCCTCCTCGAGATCCCGCACGCAGCCGGGCGCCTGGCGCAGCACCGACTCGAGCGTGCGGACGCGGCGCTCCATCTCCCGCGAGATCGCGATCTCCTCCTCCCGCGTGAGAAGCGAGACACGGCCCATTTCCTGGAAGTACATGCGCGTCAGGTCGCGCGTCTCCTCGGTATGGAACGGAGTGCGCTCGCAGCGGGTCCGGCGGCGGACCAGCGACGGCCGCGAGGGCAGGGACGGCAGATCCACCTGGTCGGAGAGGGCTCCGGCCGCCCCGAAGGAGGGGCACGCAGGGGCCAGGTCGAGGGAAGCCTTGGGGGCCATCTTCTCCAGAGGGTCGAGCGTACGAGCGGGCGGCCAGCTGAGCACCGCAGCATGTGGGGGAACCCGGCGAGAGCCGGGTGAGCAACGTTAGAGAGGAGGGCGAACGCGTGTCAACGAAATTGCGGACGCCGGTCTGACCCACCTAACCGAAATCCGGCCGGCGCCACCGTCGCCCGCCTCACCCTCCCTTGCCGCGCGCGGCCCGCAGAGCCAGCCGTTCGCGCGCGAGACGCACCGCGCCCTCCAGGTCCGGTTCCCCGCTGCGCAGCTCAGCGAGCTCCCTGTCCTTCGCCCGCTCCCGGACCGCGAGGAGCGAATCGCGAAAGATCCAATCCGTCTCGTCGGCCAGGCTTTCCTCGGAGAGCAGCAGCTCGGCGAGCACGCCCTGCATCTCGGGATCGGAGCGGTCCATGACGAGCCCGTCGGGCGCTTCGCGCTGCGCATCGTCGAGCTCGAGCAGGACTTCGTAGATCCGGCGGCAGGCCGGAACCGTGAAGTCCTCGGGGACGATCTCGGAGCGCGCCCGGGCCAGGTGCTCGCGCTTCCGCAGCAGGCTGAGCAGCAGGTACTTCTCGGCGGGTGG
>JACCXV010000054.1 GCA_013696835.1 Gemmatimonadota bacterium
CGAGGGCACCCCGCAGGGTACGTACGCGGCGTGCAACGCCTCGGTCGGGCACCAGGGGAACGCGTTCAACGCCGGCTCCGTCGCCGGCTCGACGTTCGAGGGCAATGACTTCGACTCCTTCGGGGTGAGCGACAACCTCGCCACTTACTGGAGCGACGCCGGCAACGTGTGGGACGGCAGCTCCGAGCTGCCCTCCCCGACGCCCTCCACGGTGACGTACGCCGAATGCGCGGGGGGTGGCGGATGAAGAGTCCCGGCGGGGCCGCTCCCTCCTCCGTGGATGGCGGCGCGGGGCCGGGTGGACGAGCGAATCCGGCCGGTTCGGGCGGGGAGTCCGCGCCGGGTCGCGTGTACTGGATGGAGTCATCGAAGCGGAGCCAGGCGCTCGCCTGGCTGGCACGGGACGACCTCGAAGCGGGCGAGCGGCTGGGCCTGGACGACTTCGTCAGGAGGTACCGCACGGGCGTTGCCCTGGGAGGGGCCGAGCGGCGGAAGCTGCGCATCCTCTACGACCGCTTGGCGCGGAGGCTGGGGACGTGAGCCGGGCAGCGAACGCCGAGGGGGAGCAGCCAGTCACCGCGATCGTGCTGATCCGCGCCGACAGCGCGCGCATCCCGGAGATCGGTGCGCGCATTGCCGACGTGCCGGGCGTGGCTGAGGCTTACACCGTGGCCGGGGAATACGATTTCGTGGCCGTGATCCGGGCCAGCAGCCACGAGGAGCTCGTGGGCGCCGTGACGGGTGCCATCAGCGGCCTTCCGGGTGTGCAGCGGACGCAGACGCTCATCGCGTTCAAGCGCTACTCCCGCAATGATCTCTCCCGCATGTGGTCGCTCGGCCTGGAGGCCGGCGAAGCGCCTCCCGACCCGCGCGCGTGACGGCGCGCGCCTCCAGCACGCGCCGGGCCACCGGCGTCGTGATGGCGGGCATCCTGGCCAGCCGCGTTCTGGGGCTCGCGCGGGAGCAGGTGGTCGCGCTGCACTTCGGGCGCAGCCCGGAGCTCTCCGCGTTCTGGGCGGCCTTCAAGATCCCGAACCTCGTTCGCGTGCTGCTGGGCGAGGGAAACCTCTCGGCCTCGTTCATCCCGGTGCTCTCCGTCCAGATCGCGGCCGGAGATCCGCTCGCGGGGCGCCGGACGGCCGGCGTCCTGCTCGGCTTCCTGCTGCTCGGAGTCGGGCTCTTCACCGGGGCGGGCATCCTGCTCGCGCAGCCCCTCGCGGTCATCGCCGCACCCGGCTTCGACCCGGCGCTCCGCGACCTCGTGGCGCGGTTGATCCGCATCCTCTTCCCCCTGTCGGGCATGCTCGTGCTGGGGGCGTGGTGCATGGGTGTCCTGCACGCCCACGGGCGTTTCTTCTGGCCCAACTTCGCTCCCGCCCTGCTCTCGGCCGTCTCGGCTCTGTCGCTCGTCCTGCTGCTGCACCGCTGGGGGAGGGCGCCGATCGAGCTCCTGGCCTGGGGCACGGTGGCGGGCGGGGCGGTCCAGCTGCTGGTTCAGGTCCCCGGATCGCTGGCGGCAGCCGGCTCTCCGCGGCCCTCGCTCGATCTCTCCGATCCGGGATTCCGGCGCGTGCTCGCGCTCTTCGCTCCCATGCTGCTCGGGACGGGAGTGGCCCAGATCAACGGCCTAGTGGAGACCCAGATCGCGAGCTTCCTCGATCCCGAGGCCGTCGCGACGCTACAGTACGCGGTGCGGCTCTACACCCTGCCCCTCAGTCTCTTCGGAACGTCGGTGGCAATGGCGGCCCTCCCCGCGCTATCGCGCGACGCCGGGCGGGACGCGGCCGCGGTGGGGGACGGGGTCGGCGAGGCCTGGCTGCGAGCGCTCTTCTTCCTCGTGCCATCGACGGTTGCACTTGTCGCTTTCGGCGAGCCGCTCGTGCGGCTCGTGTTCGAGCGCGGCGCCTTCACCGGCGTGGATACGGATGCCGTGACGCGCGTGCTGGCGCTGTACTCCACGGGGCTGATCGCCTTCGCGTCGGTACGCATCTTCGCCGGCGCCTTCTACGCGCTCGAGGACAGCCGCACCCCCGTCCGCCTGAGCGTGCTCGCGCTCGGGCTGAATACCTTGCTGAGCATCGTCCTGGCCCGGCGCATGGGGACGCCGGGGATCGCCCTCGCCTCCTCGCTGGCGGCCGCGATGAGCGCGCTGCTGACGCTGCGGGCCCTGCTGCGCCGTACGGGGAGTGGCTGGCTGCGCGCGGCGCTGCCACGCCTCGGCCGGCTCGCCGTCGGCGGTGCAGCTGGACTGGGAGCGGCGTGGCTGGCGGCGGCGGTCCTGCCGGAGCCGGGGGGGAACGGGCCAGGCGACATGGCGCATCGCGCGCTGACCGCCGCGTTCCCGTATGCCGCGCTCGGAGCGGCCTACCTGCTGGTCTGCGGCGTGCCCGGGGTCCGACGGCCGGGCAGGCGTCCATCCGGACGCGGCGGGGGCTAGGCCCGGCGCCGTAGCGTCCGTGTGCCCGTAGCGGGATAGGAGGGTGGCGGAGGGGGTGACACCTTCGACGCGGGAGTCTTCCGCCGGGCCACACGCCCATCAGGAGCGTCGCGACAGGATGATGTCCATCGAAGACGACAAGACGCCGCACCCCGG
>JACCXV010000091.1 GCA_013696835.1 Gemmatimonadota bacterium
ATACGGTGGAGAACTATCGCCGCATGGAACGGACTCTGAACGAGACGCTGATCGCGGTGCAGCGCATCGCGGAGGAGTCGCGCGAGACGTCCCTGCGTGAGGCCGAGATCCTGCGCAAGGAAGGCGAGATGGAGGCGCGCCGCGCCCTCGAGCGCGCCGAGGTCGAGGCTCGCTCGATGCAGGATGCCATCCGAGAGCTGCGCGCCGAGCGGGACACGCTCTTCATGAAGCTGCGGAACCTCATGGAAGAGGAGCTCCTGCGGTTGCACGCGCTGCGTTCCGCCTACGCCGACGGGTCTGCGCCCGAGCGGGGGCAGGCTGGCAGCTCGGCCGCGGAGCCCGCATCGGCGCCCTCCGCCGTGTCCGCTGCGGAGCTCGCAGCGGCGTACGAGAACGGCGACCCTGCCGCCGCCTCACGGCCGCCGGGTGAGCGCCGCTCGCCTCTTCCCGTCCCCGGTGGCGCGCACGATCTGCTGCACCGGCCCGTGGGTCTGCCGGAAGGGGGGAAGCCCACGGCCACGCGCGAGGCCATCCGGCCCGGTCCGCGCGAGCTGGGCTCGTGGTGAGGCGGCGCTGGTGAGGCGGTGCTGGTGACGCGGCGCTCTACGAGCTCCCCGGCGCACGAAGCCGCGTGAGCGGCGCCGCTCCTGCGCCATCCGCCTCCACTCTCGCCTCGCGCATCGAGGAGAGCGCCGCTGTCCTGCGCGACCGCGGGATCCCAGCTCCCTTCGCTGGGCTGATCATGGGCACGGGACTCGGCCGGCTCGCGGAATCCCTCGTCCCGGCCGGCGGCGTTCCCTCCGAGGGGATCCCCTACGAGGAGATTCGTCACTTTCCCCGCTCGACGTCCGTGGGTCATGCCGGTCGCTTGCTCGCCGGCACGCTGGGTGGGCGGCCCGTGGTGGCCATGCAGGGGCGGCTGCACGCCTTCGAGGGGCATTCCCTGCAGGAAGTCACGTTTCCGGTGCGGGTGCTGCGGGCGCTCGGGGCGGAGTTGCTCGTGATGACGAGCGCGGCGGGTGGCTTGAACCCGCTCTACGAGCTCGGGGACCTTATGCTCGTGGACGACCACATCAACCTCATGGGCGACAACCCGCTGCGCGGCGTCAACGAGGACGCCCTCGGGCCGCGCTTCCCCGACATGTCAGAGGCGTACGACCGGGGCTGGCTGTCAGCGGCCGAGGAGACGGCGCTCGCCGAGCGCATGCGCGTCCAGCGGGGCGTCTATGCGGCCGTTCTCGGCCCGGCCCTGGAGACCCGCGCGGAGTACCGCTTCCTCCGTACGGCGGGTGCGGACGCCGTTGGGATGTCCACCGTGCCCGAGGCGATCGTCGCCAATCATGCGGGGATGAACGTGCTGGCCATCTGCGTGATCACCGATCGCTGCCTGCCCGACGCGCTCGAGCCGGTGAACGTGGCTGAGATCCTGCGCGTCGCGGGCGAGGCCGAGCCGCGACTGGCGCGCCTCGTGGAGGGCACGCTCGAGCGGGGGCGGGCCGCGCGCCCGTCCATGGAGTCCTGATGGCCAACCGCACGAACGCGTACTCCTCGACGGTGCACCTGCCACGCACGGCGTTCTCGATGCGCGCCAACCTTCCAGCGCGGGAGCCGGAGAGGCTCGCCCGCTGGCGGGAGGCGGACGCCTACGGGACGCTTCGCGCTCGCGCCGCCGGGCGGCCCAGGTTCGTGCTCCACGACGGGCCGCCCTACTCGAACGAGCGCATCCACCTCGGCACGGCGGTCAACAAGATCGTCAAGGACTTCATCGTGCGCAGCCGCTCGATGCTGGGCTTCGACGCGCCGTACGTGCCGGGCTGGGACAACCACGGGATGCCGATCGAGATCTACGTCACGAAGGAGTTCCGCGCCGCCGGGCGCGAGGCGTCCCTGGGGGCCATCCGCGCCCGCGCCCGCGAGTACGCCGGTGAGTTCGTGGGGGTCCAGTCGGAAGAGTTCCAGCGGCTGGGGATCTGGGGCGACTGGGAGCGGCCGTACCTCACCATGTCCAACGAGTACGAGGCCGCGATCCTGGAGGTCTTCGCCGACCTCGTCGAGCGCGGCTACGTGTACCGCGACCTGCGGCCGATCCACTGGTGCGTCACCTGCCGCACGGCTCTGGCGGAGGCCGAGCTGGAGTATCACGAGCGCACTTCGCCGTCGATCACGGTCCGCTTCCCTCTGCTCGAGGATCCCCGCGGCGTCTTCGGCGGCGGCGGTGATGGCGGCGAGGACGGTGGTGGGGGCGAGGACGGTGGTGGGGGCGATTCCCCGAACGCGTACGTCCTGGTCTGGACGACGACGCCCTGGACGCTGCCCGCGAACCGCGCCGTGGTCGTGAACGGTGACCTCGAGTACGCGGTCTACGAGGCCTCGGGCGACGG
>JACCXV010000103.1 GCA_013696835.1 Gemmatimonadota bacterium
ACGTCGCCCACGGTGGAGAGCTGGCCGTGTCCTTCCATGTCGCCGGGATGCCGGAGGCGCGGGAGAGAGGTCTGCTGGGCACCACGGGCCCTGCCGAGCGCGGCGGAACCCGCGAGACCGAGCGCTCCTGCCGCGCCGGCCTTCAGGACCCGGCGGCGCGAGAGGTCTCTGGCGGGAGCGGGGCTCTCCGGGTCGGGGTGGCGGCTCATGGCTGCACCACCACGAAGATCTGGCTCGCCGGCCGCTCGCCCAGGACGTGCTCCGCGCGCCCCACGGCGACGGTCAGAGGCCCCTCGAAGGGTGCGCGCGAGCGGAGCTCGAGCTCGACGCCGGGCCGGATGCCCAGGCCGTCCAGGTAGCGGAGCATCTCCGGGTCGCGGTCCCGAACTCGCCGGACGACCAGACGGCCGGGCTGCGAAGCCCACAGCGAGTCGAGGCTCTGCTCGCGGTACTCGCCGTTCTTCGGCGGGATGGGGTCGCCGTGAGGGTCTTCGGTCGGAAAGCCGAGGGCTGCGTCGATGCGGTCCTCGAACTCCTCCGAGATGGTATGTTCGAGCTGCTCCGCCTCGGCGTGGACCTGGTCCCAGCCATACCCGAGCGCCCGCTGCAGATAGAGCTCGAGCAGGCGATGGTGGCGCAACAGCTCAAGAGCCGCCTCGCGACCCTTGCGCGTGAGAGCCACGCCCCGGTAGGGCACGTAGCGCGCGAAGCCGTTGTCGGCCAGGCGCTGGGTCATGGCTGTCACGGAGGGTCCCGACACCCTCATGCGCGCGGCAAGTGCGGACGGGGGGACCCAACCATCGGGACCGAGCTCGTAGATTGCCTTCAGATAGTCCCCTGTCGCGCTCGTCAAGTGTGCCACGCCACCCTCTACTTTTATTTAACGCCATCTAAATCACGATTTAGAATATTTAGCCTGGCAGAGGAGCGCAAGCCATGCAGTCTCCAATCGAGTATCTGGAAGCACGACGCGAGGAGAACCTCGCCGGACTGATGCAGTTCCTGCGTATCCCCAGTGTCAGCACGGACCCGGCGAGGCGGGAGGACGTCCGGGCTGCCGCGCGCTTCCTGTGCGACGCCCTCCTCCAGGCCGGGCTGCCACGCTCCGAGATCGTGGAGACACCGGGGCACCCGATCGTCTTCGCCGAGGATCTGCGCGCCGAAGGTCCGACCCTGCTGGTCTACGGCCACTACGACGTGCAGCCCGAGGAGCCGGTGGAGCTCTGGACCAGCCCCCCCTTCGAGCCCGAGGTGCGCGACGGCGAGCTGTACGCGCGCGGGGCGGTCGATGACAAGGGACAGGTCTGGCTGCACGTGAAGGCGCTGGAAGCCTGGCTGCATACGACGGGGCGGCTCCCCTGCAAGGTGAAGGTCGTGGTGGAAGGCGAGGAGGAGATCGGCGGCTCCAATCTCTCCGCGTTCCTGCGCGAGCGGCGGGACCTGCTGCGGGCGGATGCCGTGCTGATCTCGGATTCGCCCATGTTCGAGCGCGGCGTGCCGTCGCTGTGCTACGGCTTGCGCGGGATGGCGTACATGGAGGTCACGGTGCGCGGCGCCGGCAGCGACCTTCACTCGGGCTCCTTCGGCGGCGCCGTCGCGAACCCCGCGCAGGCGCTCGCCACCATCCTTGCGGGCCTGAAGGACGGCGCCCATCGCGTGGCGATCCCCGGCTTCTACGACCGGGTGCGGGAGATCACGGCGCGCGAGCGCGAGGCGTTCGCCGCGCTGCCGTTCGACGCGGACGCCTATCGGCGGGCGCTCGGCGTGCCCGAGCTCGTGGGCGAAGAGGGATTCTCGACGCTCGAGCGGGTATGGGCTCGTCCGACGTTGGAGGTCAACGGGCTGCTTGCGGGGTTCACGGGCGAGGGCACCAAGACGGTCCTTCCGGCCTCGGCCATGGCCAAGGTCTCGATGCGCCTCGTGCCCGATCAGGACTGGGAGGAGATCGCGCGCCTGTTCCGCAGCCGGGTGCTGGAGCTCGCCCCTGCCGGAGTCGTTGTGGACGTGCGCACGCACCACGGCGGCAAGGCGTTCCTGACTGATATCGACCATCCCGCCCTGCGGGCCGCGGCGCGGGCGCTCGAGCGCGGATTCGGCAGCCCCCCGGTGATGATCCGAGAGGGCGGGTCGATCCCCGTCGCGGTGGACTTCCGCGAGGAGCTGAAGCTGCCCGTGGTGCTCATGGGCTTCGGCACGCCGGACGAGAACGCGCACGCGCCCGACGAGCACCTTAGCCTCGAGAACTTCCACGGTGGGCTGCGCACGGTGAGCTACTTCCTCGAGGAGTTCGCGGCGTGCGCGCCAGGCAGCTGATCGCGGTCGCTGCCATGCTGCCATGGTCGGGCTCGCGGTCTCAGGCGCCGTCCAGGCTCAGCACGACCCCCCAGGCTCGTCCCTCGGCGCGGGTGGTCACTCTCTTCGGCTACGTCTAGATTGCCCGCTTCCCGGGTCGACTCCTCAGGCCCCGCGCCGCCGGCGCCGCCACCCCCCCCGCACTCTCGTAGGAGGCTCCATGCGCACGCTCGCAACCCTGCTGTTCGCAACGTCCGTCTGGCTGGCAGGCAGCGGCCTCGAAGCGCAGTACTCGCCTCGCATCGCCGACGGCAGAGAGTTCGGCGGCGAGGTGCGCGTCGGCGACAAGGCCGTGAGCCTGGCGGGCATCTTTCAGACCGCGATCGGCATTCGCACCGACGCCCGTGCGGGGCTCGGGATCGTGAACCCGGATGAAGGCGACTCGGAGATCTTCCTGACCGGTGGACTGCGCACGCTCCTCTCCTCCGCCGGCCGGCGCCTGCCGCTCGACGTCGCGCTCGACGGGCAGCTTGACCTCCTGCTGCTGGAGGACACGATCCTCGTGCTCTCGGGCGGGCCCAGCTTCGGACGGGCCGTGGGCCCGGCGCGCGCGCTCACGCCCTACGCGCAGCCGGTCCTCGCGATAGCGAGCGGCAGCGGGGAGAGCGAGACGGACGTCCTGCTGCGTCTCGGCGCCGACTACGAGATCACGGAGACCGTGGACGTGCGCGGCAGCCTGGACATCGGCGACGACACGGAGCTGCGCGGCGCCCTCTTCTTCCAGTTCTGACCTGCTTTCACTTCAGACCGGCTTCCGTTCGACCCGCCTGTCATGCGCTTCGACCCGCCTGTCATGCCCTCCCTGGTCGCGTTGACAACCCCCTCGCACGCTCCGTAGTGTACGCGCCGGTTCGGTCCCTCCACGGTCGAGCGCCGCTGGCGCACGAGGAGCGATGAACGTTCCGCAGGAGCTGCGCTACACGGAGGAGCACGAATGGATCTCCGTGGACGATCAGGGAGTCGGTACCATCGGGATCACCGACTACGCGCAGGGCGAGCTGGGAGATGTGGTGTTCGTCGAGCTGCCCGAACAGGGACGCCGGGTCGCGGCCAAGGAAGCCTTTGGCACGATCGAGGCGGTCAAGGCCGTTTCCGAGCTCTACTCGCCCGTGGACGGGGAGGTGGTCGAGGTCAACCGCGGCCTCGACGAGAAGCCCGAGCTCGTGAACGCCGAGCCCTACGGCGGCGGCTGGATGATTCGCGTGAAGCTCGACCGCCCCGACGAGCTCGGATCGCTGCTGTCGGCGAGCGACTACGAAAAGCACGTCGGCTGAGCCGCCTCACGCCTTCCACGATCGCCCGCGCAGTCCCGCCCACCCCCGCCCCAGCACGGCGCTCCTCCTCTCCGACCGGACTCCCGCTGCCTTCCCTTTCGAGCGCAACCCGATGAGCTCGTTTCCGATCAGTGCCGCGGATCGCGAGGAGATGCTCGCCGAGATCGGAGTGGGCGACGTCGCCGAGCTGTGGTCCGCGATTCCCGAGGAGCT
>JACCXV010000104.1 GCA_013696835.1 Gemmatimonadota bacterium
CCGGCGGGGCGCCCCCCTCGAGAGTTCCCCCTGCCCGCGGCCCGGGTCCCGGCGGGAGGCGCACCCCGAGGTCCGCCGGCGCTCATACGCGCAGGCTCACCGCCTCCCGCGGCCTCGGCCTTCAGCAACCGTCGCTTGCGGTCCACTCCCCAGCGGTAGCCGCCGAGGGCGCCGTCCGAGCGCACCACGCGGTGGCAGGGAACCACGATCGCCACCGGGTTGGTGGCGCAGGCGCGCGCCACGGCGCGTGTCGCGGCCGGGTTCCCGATCTCGCGCGCGAGATCGCGATAGGAGCGCGTGCTCCCGTAGGGGATCGCCTGGAGCGCCTGCCACACACGGCGCTGAAAGGCCGTGGCCTGCACGTCCAGCGGGAGCGCGAGCGCGACGCGGGCGCCCTGCACGTGCTCGAGCAGAGTCGAAACGACTCGCTCCAGGCGCGCGTCGTCCCGCCGGAGCGTCGCGGCGGGGTACTCGCGCTTCAGGCCGGCTTCCAGCTCCCGGTCCGAGGCTCCGAGCTGAATCGCGCACACTCCACGCCCGGTCGCCGCGACGAGCAGCCGGCCCAGCGGCGAGGCGACGGTCGTGAAGTGGATGTCGAGGCCCAGTCCACCCCGCACGTACGTGGCAGGCGTCATGCCCAGCTGCGCATCCGAACGTTCGTAGAGACGGCTGCTCGAGCCCCATCCCGCGTCGTAGACCGCTGCCGCCACCCCGGGGGCCCTCTTCAGGCGACGCCGCAGGCCCTGCATGCGCCGGCTCTCGGCGTACTCGCGGGGCGTGACGCCCAGCACGCGCTTGAACGTGCGATGCAGGCGCCAGCGGCTGACCTGGAGCCGCCCGGCGAGCTCCGTCAGGGTGACCGGTGAGCCGGCCGCGGATTCGAGGGTGCGGCAGGCGCGAAGGACGAGGGTGGCACCCGCGTCTTCGTCCCCGTGCGCCCGCGGCGTGCACCGCAGACACGCACGGAAGCCGGCGCTCTCCGCCTCCCCGGGGGTGGAGAAGAAGGTCACGACCTCACGGCGTGGCCGGCGCGCGGCGCAGGAAGGCCTGCAGTAGATGCCGGTGGAACGCACGGCGAACACGAACGCGCCGTCGAAGCCCCGATCGCGCTTCAGCACCGCGGCCCAGGCGTGCTCGGGAGGGATGGACGTGTGGCCGGGCAAGGGGTCGATCGACGCTGCTGTCTTCATGGCTGCGCTCTCATGACGTGGGGGGTAGGGGAGCGAGAACACGAGCTGGAACCTAGCCCCCCGGATGGAGCCGCTCTATCCGGATCTTGCGGTCGAAGTCGTCCGCTCCGGGTCCACCGCCAGAGGCGCTGCCGCGAGTGCCGCGCTCGCCACGTTCTGGTGCCGTGCCGCGTCCACGCGCCGCGCCACGGCGCGGATCTCGTCCATCAGCGCCAGCAGGTCGGCTTCCGTGGTGAAGGGATGGATGAGGGTGGCGCGCAGGAAGAGACCTGCCGGAAGACGCGTCTGGACGACGTAGAACCCCCCGCCTTCCAGCAGGCTGCGGCGCACGTACGCCTGCAGCGCGTCCAGGTCTCCAGCGCCCTGCGGCGTGTGCCGGAAGCAGACGATGTTGCTCTGCGGCTCGACGGCGAGCTCGAAGTCCGGCGCCTCGCGCAGCAGGTCGGCGAAGGTCGCGGCGAGGTCGAAGGTCGAGGTGACGTAGTCGGCGAAGAGCTGCGTGCCATGGAGCGAGAGCGCGGCGTAGAGCGGCAGGGCCAGCATGCGCTTCGTGCACTCGAGCGTGCGCAGGCCGACGTCGAAGCGGTCCTCGCGCGGCCGCGCCCCGTGGAACAGGTAGCTTGCCTGCTGGGCGAACGCGTCGTGCGAGCGGTCGCCGTCCCGGAACAGCACCGCCGTGGCCAGCGCCGGCATGAGCATCATCTTGTGTGCGTCCCAGACCAGCGAGTCCGCGCGCTCGACTCCCGCCAGCAGGTGCCGGTAACGCGGGCTCAGCGTCGCGGCAGCTCCGTGCGCGCCGTCCACGTGGAGCCAGAGCTCGTGGGCATGGCAGAACTCGGCGATGGGCTCCAGCGGGTCGAACGCGCCCGTGGCCGTCGAGCAGGCGCTTGCGACCACGCCGACGACCCGCCGCCCGGCCGCGCGGGCCGACCGCAGGGCAGGCTCCAGCGCCCTCGGATCCAGGCGGAAGCGCTCGTCGGACGGGACGGGCACGAGCCCCGCGCGTCCCCAGCCCATGATCTGGATCGCGCGGAGGACGCAGTAGTGGGCCTGATCGCCCGCGAGCACGGCGAGCGGGGGCCCGCCGGTGGTGCCGTGCTCCCAGATGTCGAAGCCCGCCCGGGCCTGCCGCATCGCGAGAAGCGCGGTCAGGTTCCCCGCGGATCCACCCGAGGTCAGGACGCCGTCCGCCGCGTCACCCCACCCGACCTGGCCCGCCATCCAGCGCAGCAGGCTCCGCTCCATCGCGGTCGCCGCGGGGCCCATCTCGTAGACCGCCATGGCATTGTTGAGGAGCGTGCCAGCGAGCTCCGCCAGGGCTGCTCCGGGGAGCGGCGAGGTCACCTGGTGCCCCAGGTACCGCGGGTGGTGCAGGTGGATGGAGTCGCGCACCACGCGTGACACGAGCTCTGCCAGGTCACCACCCGGCGCCGGAACCTGCGGAAAGCTCGCCGGCCACTCGCGGGCGGTCGCCGCCTGGGGAGCGTCGGGAAAAACAGGAAGATCGTTTCCGGAGAGTGCCTGCGAGAGGTAGTCGGCGAGCGCATCCACGAGGCCGTGCCCCTGCGCCCGGAACGTCGCCGGCTCGAAGGCGGATCTCGCGCCCCCCGCGGGCCGCACGCCCGGCGGCGGCCCCGCCGCTCCG
>JACCXV010000113.1 GCA_013696835.1 Gemmatimonadota bacterium
AAGCAGCCCGTTCCCATGAAGGTCGTGCCGCTGCCTCCCAGCGAGAGCACCGAGCTGCCCTTCGTGTACGACATCGCGATGGGCGTCCGGCGGGGAGACGACGAGCTCAAGGCGCGCCTGGAGGAGACGTTACGCAGGCGGCAGGCCGACGTGAGCAAGATCCTCGAGGAGTACGGAGTGCCGGTCTTGGCCCGGCGCGGCCCAGCGGGCTTGCCGCCGGCGGAGGATGACGACGACGACCGCTGACCCCGCGGGCGGAGGGAGACACTTCACGGGCCGCCCCGCTGAGAACGTAAACGGAGGAGCCATGACGACGATTTCCCTGCCCTATCCGTGGTCCACGCGCCGCGCCACGCTCATTCCCCTGCTGGCGATCGCGCTGACCGCGTGCGGCGGCGGCAGCGAACCGCAGGACGACCTCGACGCCGACACCACCGCCATGCAGGAGGAGATTACGCCCGCCCCCGACCCATCGGATGACGCCATGGCGGAGACGGGCACCGACAGCGTTTCGATCTCCTCCCCCACCGCTCCGGCGGCCGTGGAGCAGCCCGAGCTCGACGACACGGCCGTTTCGCGCACCGCCGCGACCCCGCAGAAGGCCGCTGCCCCGGCGGAGCGTGCACGCCGCACAGAGCCTGCCGCCTCCGCAGAAGTCGCAACCGCGCCGGCACCGAACGCCGCGTCCGAGCCCCGTTCCTCTGCGAGCGACTCGCCGCCCGGCGCATCCGCGCCCCAGTCTTCGGCGGCCCAACCGGCGCAGGTCTCATCGTCCTCCGCGCCATCGTCGGCCAACGACTCGCAGTCTTCCCCGAGCGACACGGAAGCCGCGACTGGCGCCGTCGCCACGGCGGCCGCGGACACGCCCACGACGGGCACGAGCCAGGCCGGCGCGGGGGGCGCCGCCGGAGGCGAAGGTGCCGCGGCAGGCGAAGGCAAGGCATCGCTCGTGGCCTCGCCCCCCGTGTACAACGGCTGGAAGGTATACGCGGCGAACTGCGAGCGGTGTCACGGGCAGGACGTGCTGGGGAGCTCCTTCGCGCCCGACCTGCGGAGGTCGATCACGGTCGCCAGCGTGCAGGGCGGCGGGCCCGTGACGCATGACGCCTTCATCGGGACGGTGACCGCCGGGAGAATCGCCAAGGGGATGCCGCCCTGGAAGGATCTACTGAGCCCGGAGCAGATCGAGAGCATCTACGCCTACATCTCGGCTCGCGCCGCCGGGAAGCTGGCACCCGGCCGGCCCACACGCGAAGGCGGCTGATGGGTCGCCTGCTCGCGAGCGCAGGGCTAGCGCTAGGCGTCGCGTTCTCCGCAGCCGGAGGCTTGCCGGCTCAGGCAGCCCCGACGCTCACGGCAGCGCGGGTGAAGGCCGTGCTCGCCGCGGCGACACCCGAGAAGCCGGCGGACCTGGGTGGCAAGGATCTGTCGGGGCTGGACCTGTCGGGGATGAGCTTGAAAGGGGCCAAGCTCGCGGACGCCGTGCTCAAGGGCACTCGTCTCGTCAAGGCGGACCTCTCGGGGGCCAATCTCTTCGGGGCGAACCTCACTGAGGCGGACCTGTCGGAGGCGAACCTGGCCGGTGCCAACCTCGACGTCGCCGTCCTGCGCGATGCGAAGTTCCGCGGCGCGAAGCTGCAGGGCGCGAGCCTCTTCGCCACCATCGCGGAGCGGACGGACTTCAGCGGCGCCGACCTCTCCGACACGCGCATCATCGGGTACCTGAAGGAGGCCGATCTCTCCGGCGCCAAGCTGGTGAACACGAACATGGGCGCCGACCGCGGCAACCAGCCGATGGGTGTGATGAAGACGAACCTCACCGGTGCGAACCTCCAGCGAGCGATCCTCACGGGCGCCAACCTTACCAAGGTCGACTTCACGCGTGCGGATCTTACGGGCGCAGACCTGGCGGGTGCCGACCTCACGCTTGCCGAGCTTACGGAGGCCAACATGACCGGCGTCCGGCGCGACAGGGTGAAGGGCATCGACCGAGCCCTGAACGTCGACAAGGCACGCTGGGGCTCGGCCTCGACATCCAGGGGCAAGGCTCCTTCCACCCCTGCTGCGCCCAGCGGATCAAGATGACGGACGCGACGAAACCCCTGCAGCGGCAGAGCCCGTGCGACCCGTCGCGGGGCGCGCGACAGCGCCTGGCATGCATCCTCCTGTTCGTCACGGGCACAGCGGCGTTCATGGCATGCGGCGATCGCGAATCTGAGCGAGCGGACGAAGAGTCGGCTGCCGCGGAGTCCGGGGGCGAGGAGTCGGCGGCCGTGAAGTCCGGCGCCGACGCAGCCGGGCGGGGTGCAGCCGGCCCGCTGGTCTACGTCACCAACGAGGACTCTGACGACCTCACGATCATCGATTCCGAGCGCGACAGCGTCGTCGCCACGATCGCCGTTGGGAAGCGTCCACGGGGCGTGCAAGTGAGCCCCGACGGCAGGACGATCTACGTCGCCGTCAGCGGATCGCCCAAGGCCCCGCCCGGCACCGACGAGGAGACGCTCCCCCCGCCCGACAAGTCCGCCGACGGCATCGCGGTGGTGGATGCCGCCACGCATGAGGTGCGTGCGAAGCTTCCGGGCGGCTCCGACCCCGAGCAGTTCGCCGTGCATCCCGACGGATCACGGATCTACGTCTCGAACGAGGATGCGGCCACCGCGACCGTGCTCGACGTCGCTTCCGGCCGCGTGCTGGCCACGATCCCGGTCGGGGTCGAGCCGGAGGGCGTGGCCATCCGACCCGACGGGAAGGTCGTCTACGTCTCGGCCGAGACGGATCACGACATCACCGTCATCGACACCGAGACGAATCGGCCGGTTGGCAGGTTCGTGGTCGGCGAGCGGCCCCGGGCGATCGCGTTCTCACCCAACGGCACACGCGCTTACGTGACCTCGGAGCTCGGAAGCACCGTCGCGGTGGTGGACGCCGCGACGCACAAGGTGCTGCACACGATCCGACTGGAGGGCAAGAACGTGAAGCCCATGGGCGTGGCGGTCGCACCGGACGGGCAGCGGATCTACGTGGCCACCGGGAGGGGGGGCAGCGTCGCCGTGATCGACGTGGGCACGAACGAGGTTACGGGCACGATTCCCGTCGGGACACGCCCATGGGGGATCGCGCTAACCCCGGACGGCGGGAAGCTCTATGCCGCGAACGGCTCCGGCAACGACGTCTCCGTGGTCGACGCCGCTCAGGGACGGGTCATCGCGACGCTGTCGGCAGGCAAGGGCCCGTGGGGCGTGGCGGTCGGGCCCAGAACCCGCTAGCAGTAGCGCTCACGCGGAGTAACGCCATCAGCGCCGCGTGTCTACGACCCGCAGAACTCAGCCGAGGCGCGAGAGAAGGCCGTTCCCGCCTCCTCCGTTCCCCACTAGCCAGCCGTCGAGCCCCCATCTCCGTCCCGCGCGAGCGACGATGAAGACCAGGAAGCAGGTGATGAGCATGACGTGCAGTCCCTGCTGGTTCAGCCCCAGCCCCCAGCTTCCGATCAGATAGTTCAGGATCAGCCAGAGCCCGCCGAGGGAGCCCAGCACGGTCAGGGCCCCCAGGGTGAGACTGAGCCCCACCAGTATCTCCCCCACCGCGGTGAGCTTTGCGAACAGCGCGCCGTTCGGGATCGCGGTCCCCACCAGGAACGCGTGATACCAGGCGGGCGGCCCGCTCTGGGCGTACTCGGTGAGGCGCTCAGGCAGGAAGCCGATCCAGCGCTCGGAGACGGCGGGCAGGGGCAGGATGCCGCCGGCGAGCGTCCAGGTGATCTTGGTCCAGATTGATTTCAGGAACCACAGGCCAGTGACGATGCGAATCGCCGCGAGCCCACGCGCGGGGCCGCGCATCCGCGCCCGATCCTCCCCATCCCGCTCCCGCGCCTCGGATGACTGCGAAGCCACGCTCACCATGGCAGGTTCCTCCCCCCTGAGCCTCGGCCGAAATGTATACCTCGCTCGTGGATGCGGGAACCGAGGACCTTCCGGCGCTCGCTTGTAGGGGGTGGGAGGCGCTGCTATTGTTCGCGGCCATGCAGGCCCTCCCCACGAGCGTCGATCCCCGGTCCCACGCGTTCCACCACAACCGCCAGGCCTTCGAAGCCCTGCTCGCGGACCTTCGCGGCCGTCTGGCGCGCGTGCGCGCACCGGGCGACGCCGCGGCCGTGGAGCGACAGCGCGCGCGCGGCAAGCTCCTGGCGCGGGAACGCGTCGAGCGGCTGCTGGATCCGGACACGTCCTTCCTCGAGCTCTCCCCGCTCGCGGCGGAGGACCTCCACGGCGGCGAGGTTCCCTCGGCCGGGGTGGTGACCGGGATCGGCCGCGTCGCGCAGCGCGAGTGCGTGATCGTCGCGAACGATGCGGTGGTGAAGGGCGGCACCTACTACCCGGAGACGATCCGCAAGCACATCCGCGCGCAGGAGATCGCGCTCGAGAACCGTCTGCCCGCGATCTACCTGGTGGACTCGGGCGGCGTGTTCCTGCCGCTGCAGGCCGAGGTCTTCCCGGATCGGGAGGACTTCGGCCGGATCTTCTACAACCAGGCGCAGATGTCCGCCCGCGGCATTCCCCAGCTGGCCGTGGTCATGGGGATGTGCACCGCCGGCGGCGCCTACGTGCCGGCCATGTCCGACGAGAACGTGATCGTGCGCGGCACGGCGACGATCTACCTCGCCGGCCCGCCGCTGGTGAAGGCCGCGACGGGGGAGGAAGTGACGCCCGAAGAGCTCGGGGGGGCGGAGATGCACTCGCGCATGTCCGGGGTCACCGACCACCTGGCGGAGAACGACGAGCAGGCGCTCGATATCTGCCGCGCGGCGGTGGCGAACCTGGGCCCTCGCGCCCTCACGGACCTCGCCCGCCACGACCCGGAGGAGCCGCTCTATCCCGTCGAGGAGATCTACGGCATCCTGCCGGCGGACGTTCGCCAGCCCTACGAGGTGCGCGAGGTGATAGCGCGGCTGGTGGACGGAAGTCGCTTCCACGAGTTCAAGGCCGCCTACGGTCCGACCCTGGTGACGGGCTTCGCGCGCTGGCTGGGGTATCCGGTGGGCATCCTCGCGAACAACGGCGTGCTGTTCCGCGAGTCCGCCCTCAAGGGGGCGCACTTCGTGGAGCTGTGTGCCCAGCGGCGGATTCCGCTCGTCTTCCTGCAGAACATCACCGGCTTCATGGTCGGAAAGCGCTACGAGGAGGGGGGCATCATCCGCGCCGGTGCCAAGATGGTGCAGGCCGTCGCGACGGCCGCCGTGCCGCGCTTCACGGTGCTGATCGGCGCCTCCCACGGCGCGGGGAACTACGCGATGTGCGGGCGCGGATACCTTCCGCGCTTCCTGTTCGCCTGGCCCAACTCGCGGATCTCCGTGATGGGGGCGGAGCAGGCCGCCCAGGTGCTGGTGACCGTCAAGCGCGACCAGCTCGCCAAGCGCGGTGCGTCGCTCAGCGACCAGGAAGCCGCCGCCATCGCCGACCCCATCCTCGCCAAGTACGCCGCGGAGGGCAGTCCGTACTACGCGACGGCGCGCCTCTGGGACGACGGCATCCTGGATCCCGCGGACACGCGTGCGGCGATCGGGTTGTGCATCGCGGCCAGCCTGAACGCGCCGATTCCGGAGACGCGCTGGCCGGTGTTCCGGATGTGAGGGAGATGTCGCAGTGACGTACGAGACGCTGCGCGTCGAGCATGACGGCTCCCGGGCGCGCGTGACGCTCGCGCGCCCGGACGTGCGGAACGCGTTCAACGCGGCGATGATCGCGGAGCTCACCGCGTGCTTCGGCGAGCTGGCGGACCGCGAGGAGATGCGGGCGATCGTCCTCGCCGGAGAGGGTGCGTCGTTCTGCGCCGGTGCGGACGTGAACTGGATGCGCGCGTCGGTGGATGCCTCCGAGGATGAGAACCGCGCCGACGCGCAGCGCATGGCCACCATGTTCCGCGCGGTCGACGAGTGCCCCGTGCCGGTGGTCGGCCGCGTGCAGGGCGTCGCCTTCGGTGGCGGCGTCGGGCTCGTCTCGTGCTGCGACGTGGTCATCGCGGCGGAGGACGCGAGCTTCTGCTTCTCGGAGGTGCGGCTCGGCATCCTGCCCGCCGTGATCTCCACCTTCGCCCTGGCCAAGATCGGCCGCGGACAGGCACGGCGCTGGTTCCTGACCGCGGAGGTGCTCTCCGCGGCGCGTGCCCGAGAGATCGGACTCGTCCACGAGGTCGTCCCGCCCGACCGCCTGGACGCCGGTGTGGAGGGGATCCTCCACGCCGTCTGCTCCAACGGCCCGCAGGCGGTGCGCGAGGCGAAGGCGCTGATCCGCCGCGTCGCCGAACTGGAGCGGGGTGCGGCCATCGAGCACTGCGCGGAGACGATCGCCCGCGTACGCGTGTCCCGAGAAGGGCAGGAGGGGCTGCGAGCCTTCCTCGACAAGCGCCTGCCAGTCTGGCGCAGGCGCGGAGGCTCGGCTGGCACCCTGCCGACGGCCGGCGGTGAGCCCACCGGAGAGCGGAAGGCGTAGCGTGTTCCGCAGCGTGCTCGTGGCGAACCGCGGGGAGATCGCCCTGCGCGTCATCCGCACGCTGCGCGAGATGGGGATTCGAAGCGTAGCCGTGCATTCGGACGCGGACGCGGACGCCCCCCACGTCGCCGCCGCGGACGCGGCCTGCCGGATCGGTCCCGCACCTGCGAGGGAGAGTTACCTGGACGCCGCCAGGGTTCTCGGCGCCGCACGCGAGACGGGCGCGGAGGCGGTCCATCCCGGGTACGGCTTCCTGTCGGAGAGCGCCGCGTTCGCGCGCGCGTGCGCAGAGGCTGGCGTCGTCTTCATCGGTCCCTCCCCGGAGGCTCTCGAGGCCACCGGCGACAAGGCCGGTGCCCGGCGGACGGCGGGGCGCGTCGGCGTCCCCGTCGTTCCAGGCAGAGGGCCTTCCGCCGATCTGCAAGACCTCGCGCACCAGGCCCGCGAGCTCCCCTTCCCGATGCTGGTCAAGGCCGCAGCCGGAGGCGGCGGCAAGGGCATGCGCCGCGTGAACGCCGCCGCCGAGCTGGACGAGGCTCTTCGCGGCGCGGCGCGCGAGGCACGCGCCGCCTTCGGCGGCGACGACCGCCTGCTGCTCGAGCGATACGTCCATCCAGCGCGTCACATCGAGGTGCAGGTGCTGGGCGACGGACGGGGCGGGGTTGCCGCGCTCGGAGAGCGCGAGTGCAGCCTTCAGCGCCGCTACCAGAAGATCGTGGAGGAGTCCCCTTCCTCCGCCATCGACTCCCTCCTCCGTGAACGGCTTCTCGAGGCGGCGCGCCGCTTCGCGTCGGCCGTGCGCTACTCCGGGGCCGGGACGGTGGAGTTCCTGGTGGCCCCAGAGGGAACGTTCCACTTCCTCGAGATGAACGCGCGGCTGCAGGTCGAGCATCCCGTGACCGAGCTCGTGACTGGTCTCGACCTGGTGCGGCTGCAGCTGGAGCTCGCCAGCGGAGAGCGGCTCGACCTCACGGTCCTCGAGGGTCGCTCGCGCGGGCACGCCATCGAGGCGCGGCTCTACGCGGAGGATCCCCAGTCGGGCTTCCTGCCCACTTGCGGGACGGTAGGGAGGCTGCGGTGGCCGGGCGGTCCCGGAGTGCGCGTGGATGCCGGGATCGAAGAAGCGAGCGTGGTGGGCACGGATTACGATCCCCTGCTGGCGAAAATCCTGGCCTGGGCGCCGGATCGGGAGCACGCGCGCACGCGCCTGGTCCGCGCGCTCGAGGAGACGGCCCTGCTCGGCTTCCGCACCAATCAATCCTTTCTCCTCGAACTCCTGGATTCGGAGGCATTCCGCTCGGGACTCACCTTCACGGACACTGTGGAAGGCGCGGCGAACGGCAGGGGCGACGGCGATCCCCCGGGGTTCGTCCTCGCCGCCGCGGCGTACCTGCTCGGCTCCCGCCGCGAGCGAACCGCCCGGGATGGGGCGGCGATGAACCCCAGGGAAGACCGAGGATCTCCCTGGACTGGCCTCGGCGCGTGGCGCCTGGGGGGCGGATGAGCTCGGGGAAGTTTCGTCTCATGGCCGGCGCAACGACGTACGAGATCCTCCTCGCGCGGCCCGATGCCGGTGGCGGCGTGACGCTGAGCGGGACCCGGCAGCGCGCGGGAGCGGAAACGGTGGAAGCCCTCGAGGAGCTGCGCGCCGAGATCGCCGATGCTGGCGGGGACCTTCGGATCCGCGTTGGAGAGCGCGTGCATGCCCTCGACGTGGCAGCGCAGGGACGCGGCGTGTGGCTGGGGTGGCAGGGCCGCTCCTTCTACGTCGAGCCCACGGGCCCGGCGCGCTTCGCCAGCGCCGCCGCCATGACGTCGGACGAGCTGCGAGCGCCCATGACGGGAACGGTGCTCGAGGTTCGCGTCGCCCCGGGTCAGCGGGTGAGCCGTGACGACGTGCTGGCGGTCCTCGAGGCGATGAAGATGGAGTACCGGATCGTGGCGCCCCGGGATGCGGAGGTGGCAACGGTCGCCATCCGGCCAGGCCAGCGTGTCGAGCTGGGCACGACTCTCATTCGCCTGCGGGAGGAAGGAGAGAAGGAAGGAAAGAAGGCAGGAAAGAAGGCAGCGGAAAAGGCAGGGCAGGAGGAAGGAGGAGCGGAAGTCCAAATGCGGGAGCAATGAAGGCGCCCATCCGCATCGTGGAGGTGGGCCCTCGGGACGGCCTGCAAAACGAGCGCTCCACGATTCCAACGGCGAGCAAGGTGGCCTTCGTGGACGCGCTGTCGGCGACGGGCCTCAGCGAGATCGAGGTCAGCTCCTTCGTCTCCCCAGCCTGGGTCCCCCAGCTCGCCGACGCCGAGGAGGTGTTCCGCTCCATCCAGCGCGCGCCGGAGGTCACCTACTCCGCGCTCGTGCCCAACGAACGCGGGCTCGAGCGCGCGCTCACGGCGGGCGCGCAGAAGATCGCGGTGTTCACCGCGGCCTCGGAGGCCTTCAACCGCCGCAACGTGAACGCCTCGATCGCCGAATCCATCTAGCGCTTCCGGCCGGTGGTCGCGGGCGCGCATGCCGCGGGCATCACGGTGCGCGGCTACGTCTCGATGGCGTTCCACTCTCCGGACGAGGGGCGGATCGACCCGCAGGCGGTCGCGGGCGTCGTCCTGCGGCTCGTGGAGCTCGGCGTGGACGAGGTGTCGCTCGGCGACACGATCGGCAAGGCGTCCCCCCCCGACGTGCGGGCGCTCCTGGAACTGCTGCTGAAGGATCAGCCCGCGGGACGTCTCGCTCTGCACCTGCACGACACCTACGGCCTGGCCATCGCCAACGCGCTGACCGCGTGGGACGAGTTCGGGATCACCGCCTTCGACGCGGCGGCGGGGGGATTCGGCGGGTGCCCGTACGCGGGTGGCGCAACCGGAAACGTATCCACCGAGGACCTGGTACACGCGCTGCGAGCCAGCGGGGCGGAGGTTCTCGTCGACGGGACGGCGGTCGTGGCCGCGGCCCGGATCGTCGCGCACTTCCTGGGGCGCCCCCTCGCCTCGCGGCTCGCGAACCTGCCCGCCGCCTGAGCCGCCGCCTGCCCAGCCCGGCGGGCCCGCCGGCCGCGGACTGTCGGGCGAGGAGCGTCGGCCGCGGAGCCCTGACGGTCAGAGATCCCGCCTCTCGAAGGCCCAGGCCGCCAGACCGAGCGCGACGATGGCATACGCGAGGGCATACAGCACCATCGCCTCTCCCGGTGCCGAGCCACCCGTGAAGGGACTCACCGGCAGCGGCAGCGGCGGCGTCAGGAGCGAGGCGGCACGCCGCCAGAGCGCTTCGACAGGCAGCAGGAGCCGCGTCCACATGCCCACCCGGACGGCGCCCTCCGACTGCAGCAGCGCGCCGATCTGCCCCACCCACGCACCGATGAACGCCAGGCCGTAGACCAGGAACAGC
>JACCXV010000138.1 GCA_013696835.1 Gemmatimonadota bacterium
GAACACCGGCGGCATGAGGAACGTCCACAGCAGCGTCTCGCGCTGCCGCAGGGCGTGCCGCAGGTCGGTGGTGGCCACGAACCGGGCGGCTTGGAGGAGTGACACCCCCCCTACAGGCCGCGAGACCGCGGCGTAGCCGGCATCTCGTCGAGCTCTTGCATCCGGCGCATGGTTCTCAACCCCCCGTGGCGAAGCCGCTGCGCAGCCGCCTCAGCGCCAGCAGAAAGGCCGCGACGGCGACGGCGAGCACGCCGGCAAACGCCGCCGCGAGCCCGGCGAGATCGGACTGACCGCTGAGGATGCGGGACAGCTCGTCGAGCGCCCAGCCGTTTGGCGTGCGGCGCCCGATCGCCGCCATCCACCCGGGCATCACATCGAAGGGGAAGAAGCTTCCGCCGGCCATGGCCAGCGGAAACAGCACGGCCGTCGTGAGCACGTCGCCGGCGCGCTCGCTGGTGGCGTGGAGCTGGACGAGGACGAAGAGCGCCAGCATGGCCGTGCCGGCGAACGTGATCCAGAGCACCGCAAGGGCGACCCCGCGCAGGTCGAGCCCGAAGAGGAATCGTCCCGCCAGCAGCGCGGCAACTCCGACGACCGCGAGCAGAACCGCCCCCGCGAGGAGCTTGCCACCCAGGAACTCGCCTAGACCGCGCGGGCTCACGACCGCCCGCCGCAGCGTTCCCTGCGCCCGCTCGCGCCACACGTCCTCACTCATGCCGCGCGCCATGAAGAGCAGGGCCAGGAACACCATGCCGGGGAAGAAGAGCTCCGCGAAGCCGCGCTCGGCCCGGGCGTCGGGCTCGGGCTCGGCAGTCTCGAGGCCGATCACCGGTGGAAACAGGTAGGGTTGCACCCGCGCAACGAGCTCGTTGATCGTGACCGCCCCACTCGCGACCGTGGAGTCCGGGTAGGTGGCGGCGCCGGACGGCAGCCCGGCCGTGCTGAAGAGCGCGATTGGCGCCCGCGCCAGCTGCCGGAGGTAGAAGGCCGCCTCCAGCATGAGCCCAAGGCTCTCCTCCAGGATGTCCGGCAGGATCTGCTGCGCCGGATTGCGAATCAGCGTGAGCGTGGAGGTTCGCCCGGCGAGCGCGTCGGCACCGAACCCAGGCGGGATCACCAGCAGCGCCGAGGCGTCACCCGCCTCGATGCGGCGTCTTCCCGCCGGAGCGTCGACCTCCTCGACGCGCGTGAGCTCGCCGAGCTCGCCCTGCGAGAACGCCCCCACGAGCAGTCCGCTCACCAGGGAGTCGTCACGGTCGGCCACGAGCAGGTGCGCGCTGGGGCCGGAGCCTTCGCTCCCGAATGCCAGGTCAAGGAGGAGCCCCGTCACCAGAGGGATCGCGACCCACAGCAGGAGCGAGAGCGGGTCCCGGGCGCGACGCCGAAGGTCCTTGACCGCGCTGGCGAGAAGGAACGGCACCGCTACTCCCGCAGCTGCTTGCCGGTGAGCTTGATGAACAGGCTCTCCAGGCTGGGGCGGGTGAGCGTCGTCTCGCGGATCTCGGCGCCGAGCGATGCGAGCGCGGAGAAGAGTGCGGGGAGTCGGCGTGAGCCTTCCTCGACGGAGACCGTGAGGTGGGCGGCGTCCGTGGACACCACCTCGACGCCGGGCACGGCCGCGGCCAGGCCCGCCGACACAGCCGCGGGATCGAAGCGGCCGGTCAGCCGCACGAGGTCCCGCTCGGCTGTGAGGGTGCGCAGCTCCTCGAGCGTGCCGCTCGCGATCACCCGGCCGCGGTCCACGATGGCCAGGCGGTCGCACAGGCTCTCCGCCTCCTCCATGTAGTGCGTCGTGTACAGGACGCACGTCCCGGCCCCCGCCTGCTCCCGCACGAGATCGAGCAGGCGAACCCGGCTCTGCGGATCGACCCCCACGGTGGGCTCGTCGAGGAGCAGCACGCGCGGCTCGTGCACGATTCCGCAGGCGAAGTTCAGCCTGCGCTTCATGCCCCCGCTGAACCGCTTCACCGGCTCACGGGCGCGATCGCCGAGTCCCGCGAGCTCGAGCGCGGCGCTCGTCCGCGCGCGCAACCGCCCCCCGCGCAGGCCGTACGCCCGTCCCCAGTACGTGACGTTCTCCTCGGCAGACGCGTCCTCGTAAACGGCGATCTCCTGGGGCACGACTCCGAGTGCCGACTTGGCCGACCGGGAGTCGCGCATCACGTCGTGGCCGAGAACCCGAATGCGGCCCGCGGTCGGGCTCAGCAGGCCGCTGATGCAGCCGATCGTCGTTGACTTGCCCGCTCCGTTCGGGCCCAGCAGACCGAAGACCTCGCCGGCGCCGGCGGTGAAGGAGACGTCGTCCACGGCGACCACGCCGTCGTACTCCTTGCGCAGACTCTCGACCTGGATCATGGAGTGGCGGGGACGCGGGCGCGGGGCCAGCTGGCTCGCACGGGCCGGCTGGAGTCGCACGAAGGGGGCACTCCGGGCGGGCAGGACGGGCCAGGCGGGTATCCTGCGGCTCTGTGGATAGCTGTGGACAAGGTGGGTGGGCCGTCCGGCCTTTTGGCCGAAGCCGCACGCCGGCAAGACGTTAGGGGAACTCTGGCGGCGCGTTACAACATTCTAACTGTTCACAGTTTCATTCTTGGACAGGAGCCGTTGGCAGCTTGTTCAACGCTGGCCGGCGGCACCCTCGTCAGGAGGAGCCGCCTCCCGCCCCCGGCCTGCCGGCCGAAGCCGAGAGGACGCTCCCGGGCGCCGTCGCCGAGGCGCCAGGGGCCGGCACTGCGGCCTGTCGTCTGGCCCCGCTGTCGCTCAGGAGCTCGAGCAGCCCGTCGCGGTCCTTCGGTGAGGAACCCACTCGGCCAGGCTCCCCAGCCTTGCCCGTGCCCGCGGAGGCCGCGTCGTCCATCTGGCAGCTGCCCTGAAAGAACACTCCCTCCTCCACGATCAGGGTACGCGTGCGCACGTCGCCTTCGAAGCGGCAGCCACGCTGCAGCTCGACGACGCCGGTCGCCTCGATCGTGCCGCGCAGCGTACCACACACCACCACGTCGCGCGCTTTGACCTCCCCCGAGAACTCGCCGGGCTTGCCGACGACGAGCGTCTCGCCCACCTCGACGGCGCCCTGGTACATCCCGTCCACACGCAGGGTGCCCTCGATGCGCGTGGTACCCTCGAAGCGGGACCCCTGTCCGATCAACGAGTTCACCGCCCCACTCGACGACGCAGGTTCGGCCGACCCGACGGACCGGCCGGAGGCACCCGCCACGCTGGACACGCCGGACTCCTGCTTCACCATCTCGCGGTCTCCTGTTTCGAGGGGCGGAGCCTCCGCCCGGTCCTGGCGCTGCGAGAAGAAGGCCATGCCGTCACCCGCTATCGCTGAAGGTAGGTGCGGGGATCCACCTCCACTCCGTTCCGGCGGATCTCGAAGTGCAGGTGCGGCGCGCTCGACCTGCCGCTGTTGCCGCTCTGCGCGATGATGTCCCCCTGCCGAACCAGATCCCCGTCCCGCACGAACGCCAGCGCGAGATGGCCGTAGGCGGTCAGCGTCGACGCGTCGTGCTGGACGAGGACGTACGTGCCGTACACGTCGTCCCGCCCCGCACCCACCACGATGCCGTCCGCCGCGGCGAGCACCGGCGTGTTCGACTCCACCGCGATGTCGAGGCCGGTGTGGCCCTCACGCGGGCTGAACTCCTCCGTCACGAACCCTCGCTTCGTGAGCGGCCAGACGCTCGGCACGTGATTCAGCGAGCGCGCGAGGAGGTCCCGCTCCTCCTTCCCGAGCTTGCGCGGCCGCGAGGGCGAGCTCGCGGCGCCGCGGCCCGTCCGCCGATCGGCGGGATCCCCGGTGGGGCTGCGGATCCCTGCCATCTCGCGAATCTGGCGGTAGGCTTCCTCGGAAGCCGCCAGATTCTCCGCCAACGCATCGACCTTGCCCCGGACCACCCGCAGTCTCGCGTTCTCCGCCTCCAGCCGTCCCGCTTCGGCGGCGGTTACGGCGAGTCTTCCGTACGCGACAAGAAACAACACTGCCCCAAGGGTGGCAAGAAGTCCGAGTGCCACAGCCCCACGCACCAATGCGTAGGGAATCCGGACGCTGCGAACGCCACCTTCAGTATCCGGTATAATCATGAGAGTCAAGTACTTGCGCCGATCGTGCAGACGTGGATCGGGCGTACGCGACGCACCTCTGGCAGAATGCACGGCCACCTCTCAGTCGGGAGCCGAAAGCAGCATCGCGTTCAGGCGCTCGAACTCCTCCGACGAGTGGAAGGCGACCTCGATGGTCCCGCCGCCCTTTCGCCTCTGCGTGATGCGTATCCGTGTGCCGAGCGCGCGCTGCAGGTTCTCCTCCAGAGAGCGGACCCGTGAAACTGCGCCCCGCTGCGATGGCGGCAGGCGCCGGCCCGCGGATGCCCGCGAACGCCGAACGCGTGCCTCCACCTGGCGAGCCGACAGGCCTCTCGCCACGATCTCGCGGGCCAGCAACACCTGGTCCTCGGCGCTCGGGAGACCGAGCAACGCACGGGCGTGGGTCATCGAGAGCCGCCGCTCCTCCACGAAGCCCTGAACCTCGGGTGGCAGGTCCAGGAGGCGGAGGGCGTTCGCCACGGTAGAGCGATCCTTGGCGACGCGCTCGGCGATCTCCGCCTGGGTCAGGTCGAACTCGGCCGCGAGCCGGCGGTAGCCGCGCGCCTCCTCCATCGCGTTCAGATCCTCGCGCTGGAGGTTCTCAACGAGCGCGACCTCCACCATCTCGCGGTCGTTCAAGCTCTTCACCAGTGCAGGGATGGTCTCCAGCCCCGCCGCCTGGGCCGCGCGCCAGCGACGCTCGCCGGCCACGATCCGGTAGCCGCCGGCCGCATCGGCGGTGACCAGGATCGGCTGCAGCACGCCGCGGGCTCGGATGGATTCGAGCAGTCCTTTGCCGGCTTCATCGTCGAACCGCGAGCGCGGCTGCCCCGGATTCGGTGCGCAGCGCGCGACGGGCACCTCCCGCACGCCGATGTTTGGCGGCCCGGCCGCCGACGCGGTCGGGGCCGACGCCGCATCTCCGAGCAGCGCGCTCAGCCCTTTGCCGAGGCGCCGTCTTCCTGGGTCCGCCATGCCTGCATCATTTCCCTGGTGAGGTTCATGTAGGCCTCCGCGCCGGCCGACTGGGCGTCGTAGAGCAGGATCGGCTTCCCGAAGCCGGGAGCCTCGGAAAGTCTCACGTTCCGTGGAATCGTCGTCCTGTAGACCTTGTCGCCGAAGTACTCGCGCGCTTCGGCGGCGACCTGCTTGCTGAGGTTCAGGCGCGCATCGGTCATCGTCAGCACGAGCCCCTCGATCTCGAGCTGAGGGTTCAGGTGGCGCTGGACCTGCCGAACGGTCGCCAGCAGCTGGCTCAGCCCCTCGAGCGCATAGTACTCGCACTGGATCGGCACGAGCACGGATCGCGCTGCGGCGAGCGTGTTGACCGTGAGCACACCCAGCGAAGGCGGACAGTCTATGAGCACGATCTCGTACTCCCCCGCGACTGGCTCCAGCGCTTCGCGCAGCAGGTGCTCGCGGGCGGGGACCTCGAGGAGCTCGATCTCCGCGCCGTAGAGGTCGGGATGCGAAGGGACGAGGTCTAGGAACGGCAGGCGCGTTCGCCGCACCGCATCGTTCATGGTGGCTCCACCCGTGAGAACGTCGTAGAGAGTGGGGCCGCCCTCGTCCCGCGTCACGCCCAGGCCGCTGGTGGCATTGCCCTGGGGGTCCACGTCGACGAGCAGCGTCTTCTTCTCGGCGACTGCCAGGCACGCGCCGACGTTGATGGCGGTCGTGGTCTTGCCCACCCCGCCCTTCTGGTTGGCGATCGCGATTCTGCGCATCCGGGTCAGCAACGCTCCGCGGCAGGATTCGCCGGGACGTTCACGCGCTCCGCCGGCGTGCGATCTCGATCACCAGCGCCCCGAGATCGGAGACGCGGAGGCCAGGAATGCGGGCGGCCTGCGCGAGGTTGACAGGACGCACGCGATCGAGCTTCTCACGCCCTTCGAGCGAAACCGTCATGAGCTCTGCGTACTCGATGCCATCTGGGAGACGGGCGCCTTCCATTCGCCGGAGTTCGAGCCGCTTGCGCTCCTCGCGTGCGAGGTAGCCGTCGTATTTGCACTCCACCCACACCTGGACAAAGCTCTCCTGATTAAACTCATGGCCAAAAGCGCTCAAAGCTTCCAGCCAGGCAGAGCATGGCACTTGAGGGCGCTTGAGGATCTTGAGGGCTCTTACCGGCTGGTCGACGGCAGGAGACTCCCATGCTTCGAGCACGGGATTGACCTGCTCGGCAGTGAGCAGCGTGTCGGTGAGACAGGCCTTGATCTCCCCGATCCTCTCCAGCTTCCGCTGAGTGCGGTCATACAGATCGGAGGGGAGCAGGCCGACGGAGTGGCCGTAGCCCGCGAGCCGCAGGTCGGCGTTGTCCTGACGCAGGGAGAGCCGGTACTCCGACCTGGAGGTGAACATGCGGTACGGCTCGTCGGTACCCCGTGTGACGAGATCGTCGATCAGTAGCCCGATGTAGCTCTCCGCCCGCGACAGCAGAAGCGGCGGTTGGCCCTGTAGCTGCCGAGCCGCATTGATGCCTGCGACGAGCCCCTGGGCGGCCGCCTCCTCGTAGCCCGTGGTGCCGTTGATCTGTCCCGCCAGGAACAGACTCGGCAGGAGCCGTGTCGCGAGGCTCGCCCGGAGCTGATGCGGTGGGTAGTAGTCGTACTCGATGGCATAGCCTGGCTTCGTCATCCTCGCCTGTCCCAGGCCGTCCACCGACTGCAGCATGGAGAGCTGTACCCCGATGGGCATGCTCGTGGAGAGACCATTCACGTACAGCTCGGTCGTATGGATCCCCTCGGGCTCGAGGAACACCTGATGGCGCGGGTTCTGTGGAAAGCGGATGACCTTGTCCTCGATCGAAGGACAATACCGCGGCCCGCGCGCCTCGATCTGTCCGCTGTACAGAGGTGAGTCTGCTTCGTGATCGAGCACGATCTCGTGAGTGCGCGTTCGGGTGTGGCCCACCCAGCAAGGGCGCGTTCCTGGCGGGCGAGGCTCTTCCCAGAAGGAGATCGAAGCCCGTTCTGGATCGCTGTGCTGTGGTTCGAAGCGACTGAAGTCCACGCTGCGACCGTCGATCCTCGGCGGGGTGCCGGTCTTGAAGCGGCCGCTCTCGAATCCCAGCTCCCGCATCTGGCGCGCGAGTTGGTTGGAAGGTGGATCGCCCGCGCGCCCCGCCGGGCGCGTGTGTCGTCCGATGTGAATCAAGCCGTCCAGAAATGTCCCGGTGGCCAGAACCACTGCGCGGGCACCGAACTGATTGCCATCCTCTGTGCGAACGCCGGTCACGTCACCTCCGCTCACCAGCAGCTCCGCGACCATCCCCTGATAGAGATGAAGGCTCTCGAGAGTTCCGAGCTCACGCTGCATCTCGATTCGAAACAGCTCTCTGTCAGCCTGCACTCGGGGAGCCTGAACGGCTGGCCCCTTACCGCGATTCAACATGCGAAACTGAATCCCTGCGCGGCCGGTCACGCGTGCCTGGATCCCTCCGAGCGCATCGATCTCACGAGTCAAGTGTCCCTTGCCGATCCCACCGACGGCGGGGTTGCAGGACATCTCCCCAATGCGGTCGAGATCTATGGTGATCATCAAGGTAGCCAGGCCCATGCGGGCCAGCGCCGCCGCCGCTTCACAGCCGGCGTGCCCGCCACCTACTACGATGACCTCGAACATGCGCAGTGTTCCCCGGGAAACATTCACGTAACTCAATCCAGGATCGCTACTTACCGATGCAGAACTGGGAGAAGACGCGGTCCAGCACATCGTCACTCGATATGACGCCGACAATGCTGCTCAAATCATCCGCCGCGTCGCGCAGGTCCGCTGCGAGTAGTTCGGGCAGCTCCAGCGTCTCCGCCGATTTCGTCAGCATCCTGTCCAGGTGCTGCAGGCAGCTGGCGAGAAGGTGACGTTGCCGCAGACGCGTCACCGCAAGCTCTTCGGGAGTGAATCTCACGTCGAGCGTAGCCACCCGCAACAAGCGCCGAAGAAGAGCCTCTCTCCCCTCACCCGATACCGCTGAAACCCACAAGGGATCAAAATTTATAAGTAAACCTGTCTTGATATGGTCAAGTCTATCACTATCCTTCGGAACCATGTCAGACTTATTGAGAGCCACAACCACGCGGCCGCTGTCCTTCAACTCCCGCAACAGCGCACGCTCGTCCTCCCTCAAGGCCTGTGTCGCATCGAGCACCACGAGCACGATCTGTGCTGCCTGCACCTGACGCCGCGTGCGCTCCACCCCGAGCGCCTCCACCTCATCCCGTGCCTCCCGCAATCCGGCGGTGTCCACGAGTCGGCACGCAAATCCGTCCAGCCTGATCTCCGCCTCGATGGCATCCCGCGTCGTACCCGGCTGAGTGCTCACGATCGCGCGCTCTTCGCCCAGCATGCAGTTGAAGAGACTCGACTTTCCCACATTCGGCAGACCCGCCAGGGCCACGCGCACGCCGTGGCGCAGCAGCTCCCCCGTGCGGAAGCTCTCGATCAGGCGCGCGACCTCGTGCCGCACATCGGTGACCCCCTCCCTCCACCCTGCCGGCGCCCGCACGTCGTCCTCCGGGAAGTCGATCGCGAGTTCCAGGTGCGCCATCGCGCGCACCAGCGATTCCCGCAAGCCCGCGATCTTCCTCGACAGCGCGCCCGTGAGCTGATAGACGGCCTGTCTGTGCAATCCTTCCGCGGGCGCTTCGATCAGGTCGAGCAGCGCCTCCGCCTGCACCAGATCGATCTTGCCGTTCAGCAGGGCGCGCCGCGTGAACGCGCCAGGCTCGGCGTGGCGCGCTCCCGCGCGCAGCACGGCATCCAGGAGACGCCGGGGTGCGACCCGTCCTCCGTGTCCATGCAGCTCGACCACGTCCTCGCCCGTGGAGCTCCTCGGCGCGCGGAAGACGTGGATCAATCCCTGGTCCAGGTGCTCGCCGCTCGCCGGGTCACGGAAGAGGCTGAAGAGGCGGATGGCACCGCCCTCCAGGCGCTGGGCCGCCCGCTCAGGCAGGAGGCGTGCCGCCACTGCCAGCGCCTCGGGCCCAGACAGGCGGATGACGGCCACGGCGCTCACTCCCGGGGCCGTCGCCAGCGCGGCGATCGTGGACGGGTGCGTCACCGGGGGGTACGCACGGCGGGCGCCCGGCCACCGGGTCGCGCCGCGCGGCTCACTTCGTGGCGGGTACGGGCGCTGCGGCGCCGGACGACTGGCGCTTGAGCAGCAGTTGCTGCAGGAAGGTCAGCACGTTCGAAACCGTGTAGTAGAGCACCAGCCCGGAGGCGAGGTTCAGGAACACGAACGTCAGAACGGCCGGCATGACGTACATCATCATCTTCATCTGCGGGTTGTCGGCCGTGCCGGTCGCGGTGAGCTTCTGCTGAATGAACATCGTGGCCCCCATCAGGATCGGCAGCACGTACAGGGGATCGGGGCGCGAGAGGTCGTTGATCCAGAGTGCGAAGGGAGCCCCCCGGAACTCGATCGTGTTCTGGAACACGAAGAACAGGGCGAACAGGATCGGCAGTGGCAGCAGGTTCGGCAGACATCCGCCGAGCGGGTTCACGCCGCGCTCCTTGTACAGGCGCATCATCTCGCTCTGCATCTTGGCGGGGTCCGTCTTGTAGCGGTCGCGGAGTCTCTGCACGTCGGGTTGCACGGCCTGCATCTTCAGCATCGACTCGAAGCTCTTCTGGCTCAGCGGCCACATCAGCAGCCGCACCAGGATGCCGAAGATGATCAGCACCACGCCGTAGTTGGGCACGTAGCGGTGCATCCAGAGCAGCACGCGGATGATTCCGTGCGCGAACGGCTGGATCATCCAGCGCACCCACGACCAGCCGTACTGGTTGACGTCCTCGAGTCCAGACCCCACCGCCGTCAGGCGCCGGAACTCCTGCGGCCCGAGATACATGCGATAGCTCGCCCTGCCTGCCGACAGCGGCATCCGGGCGCTGAGTGCGAGCCCGGCCGTGGTGTCGCCAGGGACGTCGGATATCGTCACTCCTGCGAAGGGCTGCTCGTCGGACACCATCGCGCCCAGGAAGTACTTGGACTTGATCCCCGCCCAGGAGGCTGGACCTGCCAGGCTCGCCGGAGCGGACGCCACGTCGCCAGGCTTGAGCGTGTGCACTTCCTGCTCCACGCGTGCCACCGCGGCGAAGCTGCCCATGTCCTCCTCGAGGTTCTTCTCCGTGGAGCGCAGCCGCGGGCCGATGCGCGTGTCGAGCTCCGCATCCCGGATCTCCGGGCCGCCCTCGAGGCGGTACGCCACGACGTAGCTCGCGTCATCGAAGCGGAAGATCTGGCGCAGCGCCCCCGCTCCGGCGACCGTGGCCGCCAGCACGAGCGTGTCGCCGCCTCCCGCCACGCGCAGGGTGTCCGGACCTCCCTCGAAGAGCACGGACGTGAGGTCCACCTCCCGCCCTCCCACGCGCAACGCGCGCTGGAAGTAGCCTTGTCCCGGGGGCACGAGCTGGACGGACAAGGAGTCAACGTACGACGCATGCTTTCGCAGGAAGATGCGCGAGACCACGCCTCCGTGGCGGCTGAGCGTCATGGCGTACAACGGGGTCTCGATCTGGATGCTCGGGCCCGCGGGCGCGGCGAACGCGCCGCCGGCGCTCCCCGCCGCCAAACCCGGGCGCCCAGATCCAGTGTCTCCCCAGCCCCCCGGACCCGAGTCGCCCGCCCCAGCCTCAGCCGTGGGCGCGCGCAGATCGCCCCCTGCCGATGCCTTCCCGCCGTCGGCGGGTGGCCGTGCGGCGCCCACCCGCTCCCCTGCCGCTCCAGGAGGAGGCTTCGGGGGCATCAGGAAGTACTGGCTCACGACCAGGACGAGGGCCATGAGCACGAACGCGAGGATCGTGCGCTTCTCCATGTGCATCAGGGGACCGGGTCGTAGCCCGCAGGCGTGAACGGATGGCAGCGCGCCAGGCGGCGCAGGATGAGCCAGGAGCCGCGGGCGGCGCCATGCCGCTGGACAGCCTCGAGGCCGTAGTTGGAACAGCTCGGCTCGAAACGGCACCCGGAGGGGAGCCAGGAGGACAGGCCGACCTGATAGAGGCGGATGAGCGCGATCGCGATGGCTCTCACGTGCCCCCGGTGGATGCGATCCGCTCCAGAACCCGGAGCAGCTCGCCCCGGAGGTGGTCGTACCCGCGGCCGTAGGCGCCCGCGCGGGCGCGGATCACGAAATCGCCTCCGCGGAGCTCCGGCGCCTCCAGGAAGTGGAGACGCACGATCTCGCGGAGGCGGCGCTTCACCCGGTTCCTCTCGACGGCGGTGTGTCCGAAGCGCGGCACGATCACGGCCGCACGCGGGCCAGCGTCCCGTCCGAGCAGGCCCGCGCGCACCAGGTGCAGCCGCAGGCTCGCGGACTCGTAGCGCTGCCCGCCCTGCACGACGGCGCGGATCTCCGCCGCGCGGCGAATGCGCCGCTCGCGCGGGAACCGCGCCACGGAAGCTACCTCCGCTTGCGGGAGAACTCCGAGGAGACGGTGAGGCGCTTGCGCCCCTTCGCGCGCCGGCGCGCGATGAC
>JACCXV010000140.1 GCA_013696835.1 Gemmatimonadota bacterium
TGGAGCGCATCCGCATGGCGGAGGAGTGGCGCAGCCGGCGGGCGGGCTAGCGGCTGAGGGAGTCGGCGGTCAGCCGATGTGGCACTGCGCCCGGCCGCGCTTCTCCAGATACTGCTGGTGATAGTCCTCGGCCATGTAGAACGTGGAGGCCGGCGTGATCTCGGTGACGATCGGGCCGCGGAACCGCCCTGATTCTTCCAGCTCCTTCTTCGAAGCCGTGGCCGCCTTCTCCTGATCGGGTGTGTGGACGAAGATCGCGGAGCGGTACTGGCTTCCCACATCGGGACCCTGCCGGTTCAGCGCCGTCGGATCGTGGTTCTCCCAGAAGACGACGAGCAGATCCTCGTAGGCCGCGCGCGCGGGGTCGTACGTGACCTCGACGACCTCTGCGTGGCCCGTGCGGCCCGAGCACACATCCTTGTACGTCGGGTTCTCGTACGTCCCGCCGAGATAGCCGACCGCCGTCGAGAGCACTCCTTCCACCTTCCGGAACGCCGCCTCCACCCCCCAGAAGCACCCAGCGCCAAAGGTGGCCTTCTCCGAGATCGCCATCGATTCCTTCTCCTCGCAGCAGAGGTTGCCTTTGACCTGCCCGTGGACAAACGGCCGGCGCGGCAGGGGCCGGACCAGACTCTCGTCATTCGCTCCCGCCCGACGACATCCGTTGCAGCGCGGCGAGTTGGGACGCCGAGAGCGGCACCACGCTGAGCCTGCCCTGCAGGACGAGCGGGCTTCCCGCGAACTCGGAGGCCGTCTTCAACGCGGCAAGCGCGACCGATCGATCCAGGCGGCCTTCCGCCACGATGTCCACCACGAGCCGATTTGCTTCAGCCGCAGGATCCGGGTACGCCGCACGCGCCACCCGTGCCCACCCTACGGCTGCCTTCTCCTTTCCCGTATGATAGATGACGACGCGGTCCCCGGCGTGCATTCCCCGCACGTTCCTGAGTGCGACGGGATTCGTGATCCCGTCCCAGACGGTCGTGCCGTCCCGCACGAGGTCGTCGAACGAGTACGACTCCGGTTCCGTCTTCAGCAGCCACGCCGCGGGACGGTCGTCCGCCATCGTCACCCCCTCAGGTTCGCATCAGAAGCCAAGGTTGGGAGCCGAGCTCCTGACGGCCTCTGGGCTCGATCCGGCTGCACTGCGCGGCGGCGCAACAAAAAAAGTCCAGGGCTCGGGTGTGATGCCGAGCCCTGGACCTCTCCCGCGGATGCCGGATGAACTGCGACGCCATGAAATCTTGCGCGCTAGAATGCCGACGCGCCGGTTCCTGTTAAGCCCCCGTTTCGAGCGCGGCGTCGGCGAGCTCCTGCGCCTTGGGCATCAGTTGCGCACGTCCACCGAGAGCACCGTGACCGTGCCCCAGGACGGAAAGCCGTGATTGGCGTGGGGGACGCTCGCGGTGTCCAGCACGATGTTCAGGTAGTTGTCCCCAGCGGCGTCACCCGGCATGGTGAAGGTGGCCGTGACGGGCGCGCCGCCCGCCGCCGAGCACGACCCTGCCGTGCCGTCGCCCGTCGCCCCTTCGAGCGTCCCGTCGCCGAATCGGAGCCCGCCGAGAGGGCCGAATCCCAGCGCGCCGGGCAGGCCTAGCATGGCGTCGGTCACGGGATCGGAGACCGGCTTCAGCCAGTAGGGTTGGTCCTGGGAGACGCTGATGCTGAAGGAATCGAAGAATCCGGTATTCGCATCCGTGGCCGGGTTGTAGGAGTCCCAGGTGCAGAGGTCATGCCGCACGGTGACCGCGTACTCGCCTGCGGGAGGCAGCCGCAGCGCAGCTCCGTGGACCGAGGTGGCGAGCTGGCCGGCCTCGAGGGCGCCGGGAGCGCCGAGGGTCAGCGTGTTGCCGCCGATGCTCACGACCGGGTCCTCCAGGCACAGGCCCTCCCCGGCCGAGCACGTGGTGAACTCCCCGATCCGCACGACTCCGAACGGCGTGAAGGACGATACGAGGCCGCCGATGGGCAACCTCCCTGCCAGCGCGATTCCGTTGCGGCCGCCGCCCTTGCCCGCCGCCACCACGCGGGCGGCCCCGGTGCTCTCTGGACCGAGCCGCACGGCGGCCGCTGCCAGCGCTCCCCCGTCGCACGCTCCGGGCACGGAGATCTGTGGCAAGAAGACCTCCACGCCATCGAACACGATCCCCCCGCCGGGGAACGGGCCGATGTTCTTCGCGAGGTGGAGCTCGGACGGGTCGATCCCCTCGCCGTCGGAAAAGCTTGCGCAGAGGCCCACCGTGACAGGCTCGTCGAAGGGCGCCTCGGGGAAGGTCCCGAGGAAGACCTTGGGCGCGAACTCGGGCAGGTCGGTGTCGAGCTGGAAATCACCGGGGAGCACGAACGAGAAGACGATCCTGTCCTGCGAGCTCCAGCCCGGGGGAAAGACGAGGACGTGATCCTCGCCGGACACCTCGCCGCCCGTCGCTCCGCCGATCTCCTCGAGCGAGCCCAGTTCGCCGACGAGCTCGGCGACCGCCTGCACGAGGTCGTCGCGCGCCGCCTCTCCTCCCCTCAGCCGCCCGGCATGCGTCAGGACGAACTCGATGAGGTCGCTCGCCTTCAGGGCCGCGTCTTCCAGCCGGCCGCTGTCGCGCTGCCGGACGATGTTGGAGCACTGCGACGTGAACGCCT
>JACCXV010000173.1 GCA_013696835.1 Gemmatimonadota bacterium
CATGCGCAGCGCTCCCGCGGGCACGAGGAGGAACACCGGCGACAGCGGCAGCAGACCGCGGTAGACGCCGAACAGGATCTCCAGGAGGACGGCGGGGCGGGGATACGTGAGGCCCAGGAAGCCCTGCCCCATCTCCACGAAATAGGGCTCGGCGAGGCTGGCGTACCCGATCTTCCAGGGACTCCCGAACGAGACCTCGTTGTAGATCGCCAGGGGAATGGCCGGCACCAGCCCGGCCAGTGCGAAGGGAGCCACGCCGCGCAGGCTGCGAACGTTCCACAGCAGATAGGCTCCGATCGGGGCTGCGGGAACGGCGGCGGGGAACTCGGTCACGACGGCATAGCCTGCGGCGAATCCGGCCGCCGCCACGTTCACGGGACGCCACGCGGCCCGATCGCGCCCTCTCCCGGCCCGCAGCTCGCTCTCCGAAGTCCGGGGAGCGCCATTCCCCAGCCCGCTCCGGAGCCGCTCCCGCAGCAACAGGCCGAAGGAGAGGAAGAGGAGCGCAGCGCACAGCGAGTGGCCGAAGTACACCGTGGCGTAGGGAAAGCCGAGCGACCCGAGCCCCAGCGATGCCGCCGCGAAGAGCGCGGGTCGGGCGGCGCCCGCGAGCCGTTCCGCGAGACCGGCGAACAGCGTGACAGCGAGCGCCCAGGGGAGAACCACTGCCAGCAGAGTGCAGAGCGGCAGGCCCAGCTTCGAGCCGGCGTCGAGCGCCATGCGCCGGGCGGACTCGCGGCCGTGGCGGGCCTGGAGGATGGCGAAGCGCGCGGCGTACGCGGGAACGGCGAGGAAGGAGCTGCCGGGCGCCTTGTCGCTGTAGTAGTGGCCGCCGGCGAAGGACTTGTCCGAGGTGTTCTCGTGGAACCGGTCGATGCGCGTGCCGCCGTCCTCCACCAGCGCACGCACCAGGTCCATGCGCGACGTGCCGTTGCCGCCGGGCTCGTTCTGGAAGTACGAGCAGCTTGCAACCACGATGAAGAAGATCCCCAGCGGCCGCGTGCGCGAGATCATGCCGGCGAACGGGGGCTCAGGAGAGCGGGGTGCTGCCGGATCAGAAAGGAGCGACCTGCTCCTCGGTCGGCTCGGCTCAACAGTACCAGGGCTCGGTGAGGTACGGGATCGTGACGCGGGCGGGCCGCTCGTTCGCCGGTCGGGGCGTGGGGATCGGCGCCGATTCCTCCACCCTCGCCATGATGCTCCCGAAGATCTCGTGCCGCGTCGCTCCCGCGGCGGTCCCGCTCGCCACGAGCTGCCGCACGTCCCCGTGGAGGCCGTCCACCCGCGGGTCCGGGTGGCGCCAGGGCCAGCAGAGCGCCTCCGCGTCGAACGGCTGCACGAGGTCACGCACCTCGCCCAGCTCCAGCAACCTTGACCCCGCGGGGATCAGCAGACGGATCGAGAGCTGCACGGGAGAGACGTGATCCACCAGCTCCAGCCCGGCGACGACGGAGAGCAGGTCGCGGTAGCCCTCCAGCGAGATCCAGGGGGTGAAGGCGACGAAGGTCGGGTTCAGCGTGATTCCCGCGCTGCGGCAGATCTGCACCGCGCGGACGAAATCATCCCGCGTGTGGCCCTTCTCCAGGATCATGAGGACGCGATCGTCCACCGATTCGACCGCGGTCGTGACGAGCACGCAGCCGGTCTCGCGCAGCAGCGGGAGCTCCCGCGCGTGCCGCAGGAGGTGCTCGATCTTGATGGTCACGTCGTAGGTGAGCGCCGGATGGCGGCGGTGCAGCTCGCGCACCAGCGCGCGGGCGTGGCCCACGCCGTTGAAGAAGTCGGGGTCGCCGAACGTCACGTGCTCGGCGCCGGCCGCGACCTGCCTCGCCACGTCCTCCAGGACGACCTCGCGGGGCACCACGCGAAAGCGCCCCTGGTACACCGGCACCACCGGGCAGTGGCGGCACAGGTGCTTGCACCCCCGGCTGGCCTCGGTATAGCCGACAGTGCGGCTGGATCCGTCGCCCGTCACGAGCCGGGCGTAGCGGGTCAGCGGCGGCAGACCGCCACGGTCGGGGACCTGGAAGGCGAGTCGCGCGGTGGAGACGACGGGCTCCGGCTGCTGCGAGGGTGTTCGGCAAGCGCGCAGCCGTCGGACGAGGCTCACCAGCCCTGCCTCGAACTCGCCCCCGAGAACGGTGCCCGCGCCCAGCTGGCGCAGGTACGGCTCGTTCATGGGCGCATAGAGGCCGTAGAAGCAGATGTGCGCTGTGGGGTTGAGCGTGCGGACACGGCGCGCGACGCGCGCCGCGATGCGCGTGGCGGTGTGCATCGGCAGGTGGAACGCCACCAATTCTGCGCTGGCGACCAGATCCTCGTCCAGCGCCTGCGCGGCGAGATCCAGGCACACGACGCGAGCACCGACCTGTCGGAGCCAGGCGGCGGGAGAGGCGAGTCCGAAGGGCTGGCGGCCGAGGTCATAGGTGGAGATGAGGAGGACGCGCGGGGGCGGGTCCGCGTGCCACTCGCCACCGGGCCAGGAGCCCTGCGCCTCGCCCCATGAGCCGAGTCCGCCGGGCTCGGGGGCGAGGGCGGAGGGCGCAGGGGCTATGGCGGGAAGGGCGAGAAGCCGCCCTTGGATGGCTGGTAGTACGGATTCCTGCCGGCGGCGTGGTCCGTCGTGTCGATGATCTCGCGAATCTCGGGCACGGCCTCGCGGATCATCACCTCGATTCCGTGCTTCAGGGTGACGTCCGCCATGCCGCACCCCTGGCAGCC
>JACCXV010000182.1 GCA_013696835.1 Gemmatimonadota bacterium
CGCGCATAGAGCAGATCTCCCTCCGCACCCCCGAGGACCTCCACAGCCTCGAGGACGGCCGCCGCCTGCTCCGTCATCCAGCCGGGAGCCGTCGCGGCCTCCACCGTGCCCCCGAAGCGCTCCTGGACCCGGAAGTCACCCGCCGCCGGTCGCTTGAGGATGGCGTGGCTGAGCTCACCGCCGAAGAAGATCAGCGACCACTCTCCCTCCCCGACCACGGCCTCGAGGAACGGCTGCACGAGCACGTCGCCCGATCTCAGCATCCTGTCGAGCACGGGTTGCTCCGCTCCGGCCTCGGTCGAGCGGACCGTGCGCGTCCGGCGCGCCCCGGCCGAGACGGCGGGCTTCACGACCGCGACGTCCCACCCGCGGTGCCGAAGGAGCTCCGCGAGATCGCTCGGGCGGCCGCGCTCCAGCCACTCCGTCTCGACGACCGGGACGCCGTGCTCGGCCAGGTCGCGCAGGTAGCGCTTGTGGTGGTTCCAGCGCAGCACGCGGGGGGGATTCCAGAGGGCTATGCCGGTCTCCGCGCAATGCTCGATCCAGCGCAGGAAGCGGCGCGGCCGTGCGTGGTAGTCCCACGTCGAGCGGACCACGACGGCGCGGAAGGCGCGCCAGTCCGTCGTCTCGTCGTCCCAGCTGACGAACTCCGGCTGGAAGCCCGCGGCCCGGAGGTGCGGCAGCAGGACGGCGTCATCTGGCGTGCCTTCCGGCAGCTGTGGACAGGTGACGAGAGCCAGCCTCACTTCCGCCCCAGGCGTGCCAGGTGACCCGGCTTGAAGAAGTAGAGCAGCATGGCCGCCCCCGGCCGCACCGCCCCCGAGATCGCAAGGCCCATGACCCCGCTCTTCTTGAACTCGATCGACACGTCACCCGAGCGATGGAGCAGGTGAGCCGAGAACCCGCTCAGGTCCGGCTCGTGTCCCACGCAGAGGAGGGTCGAGTCATCGTCGAAGCCGCCCAGAAACTCCGCCAGCGCCTCCACCGAATACCCGCGGCCGAGCGCGTCGCTTTCGATCACCGCGTCCTTCCGGCCGTACACCTCCGCCGTGATGTCGGCGGTCTGCCGCGCCCGCGTGAGCGGGCTGGATATCAGCGTGTCGAATGTGACGTCCATCCTGCGCAGGGCGGCGCTCACGAGACGGTGCTTCCGCTCGCCTTCGCTCGTGAGCGGGCGAAGGCTGTCGTCGGGCCAGCGCTCGGAGCGTTCCTCCGCGAGTGCATGGCGCATGAGGATCAGCTGCATTTCCCCTCCGGGTGGATGGTTTCGAACGATCGAAGGCGTGCGTGGCACGCCGCATGCGATTCACGGTGCTGCGGAGCGTCACCCGCGCTCTCCACCATCGCCCGAGCATCCACCGCCCGCGAAACGCCGCCCGCGAAGCCGCCCGCGAGGAGGCTGTCATGGACAGGCGGGGCATCGCATTGCCGCTGGCGATCCTTCTGTGCGCCGCGCTGGGGTTCGTCGTCGCCGGGGCCGCGGAGCTCTCGCTCACGGCGGGACGCATATCGCGGAACTTCGACAGCTACAATCACGCCTTCGACGCCGCGGAGGCCGGGCTGGACGAGGGTGTGGAACGGCTGGCTGCCTCCTACGAGGCTGGAGCCGTTCCTCCCGACACCGCGACCGTCGCCGCAGGGGTTCTCGCCGGCTATGTCTACAGCGTCCGAGCGGCGGTGCGCAGAGAGCGCCCCGGTCAGGATCTCAACGGAAACGGAGCGCCGGGTGAGGTCGTGCGCTACGACAGGGCCTGGGGATTCGCGTCTGCGCAGTCGAGTGGTGGACCCGGTGACGTCGGCGAACCCGTGCGGCAGCTGACCTCGGCCACAGCCGGGCCGGGAGCGGCGGAGGAGCTCCGGCTGGAGGTGGCGTTCGAGCGGGATCCGGCCATATCTGCCCCCACGGCCCGCGGAGCCTGGCGAGCGATTCCGCTGCACTGGTCGGCACTCGTCGAGCGTCCCTGAGCAGGTACGCTTCCGGAGCTGATTGCGAGCGGGCCCCGGCGCGATGGTCGTACGCGTCCTCGGCCACGTTCGTTGCCGGGCCGAACAGGGCCGGTTACCATAAGGCGCTCCCCATCCGTGTCGCCAGGCGGCCTACGCGGGGCCCGCCCTGCGCCCTTGGTTCGATCTGCCGACCCCTCCCGGCGAGGCTCCGATGGTCTTTCCGATCGGCGACGACGACTCCGCTCTACGCGGCCGGCATCATCCGGTCACTCTGCTGCTGATCCTCGCCAACGTCGCCGTGTTCTTCCTTCAGCTCTCCCAGGGAGAGGACATCGAGCGCTTCTTCCTGATGTGGGCCGTCGTCCCCCTCGAATACGCGCAGGGAGCCGATCTGCCTCCCGCGATCCCGCTGCCGTTCTGGAGCACGTTGTTCTCCTCGATGTTCATGCACGGAGGATGGGCGCATCTCGGGGGCAACATGCTCTACCTCTGGATCTTCGGCGACAATGTCGAGGATGCGATGGGCCGCGTGAAGTACCTCCTCTTCTACCTCCTATGCGGAGTCATCGCGGCGGCCGCGCAGATCCTGGTCGATCCAGCCAGCCGCATCCCGAGCCTCGGCGCCAGCGGCGCCATCTCGGGGGTGCTCGCCGCCTACCTGGTGCTGTATCCGAAACAACAGGTGCGGGTGTTCCTGCTGCGTGGGATCGTCTACATGCCGGCGCTGATCGTGATCGGGATGTGGATCGTCTTCCAGTTCGTGAACGGCATTGGCCAGCTGGCGCAGACCGAGGAGACCGGCGGCGTGGCCTATGCAGCGCACATCGGCGGGTTCCTGGCCGGACTCGTGCTCGTCGGCTTCTTCCGCACGCGGAGGGCGGCACGGGCGATCTGAGGCACGCGAAGGGTGTCCGACCCGGCGTGCGCGCCTTCTGGCAGCCATCTCCACCTTTCGGCCAGCGGCATCTTCAGCAAGCGGTCTCCTCCCTCGAGGCGGGTGCTTGCCCCTCGATCGATGTAACTTTCAAAAAAGCTTTTGAGGGTTCAAAAGTAGCAGATTAGCGCAGATTAGAAGGGGAGAGAGTCACCCTGTCAATGGTAACTGAGCAGTTAGACAAGGCGAAGCGGTCGAAAGGCGTCGATCCACGCTCCCTCAGGCTGCGCGGAGGTCATCCAGTACTGGATTTTCTGA
>JACCXV010000204.1 GCA_013696835.1 Gemmatimonadota bacterium
ACCCTGACGGGAGGGAGCTGATGGCGGCGGAGATCCGGACGGTGGGCGTGCTGGGCTGCGGTCTCATGGGATCGGGAATCGTGGAGGTGTGCGCCAAGGCAGGCTTCTCGACGCTCGTGCTGGAGCAGGGCGAGGAGGCGCTGATGGCCGGCATGCGCAAGATCCAGGGGTCGCTCGGCCGGGCCGTCGAGCGCAAGCGGCTGGGGGCCGAGGAGGCGACCCAGATCGAGTCGCGCATCTCGGGCACGACGACGGTGGAGGATCTGGCACCCGCCGACCTGGTGATCGAAGCCGTCGTGGAGGATCTGGGCCTCAAGAAGGAGCTCTTCTCGGCCCTGGACCGGCTCTGCTCGGAGGCCACCATCTTCGCCTCCAACACCTCCTCGCTGACCATCACCGAGCTGGCCGGAGCCACCGACCGCGCCGACCGCTTCGCCGGGCTGCACTTCTTCAACCCCGTGCCGGTCATGAAGCTGGTAGAGGTGGTGCGCGCGGTCCGCACGAGCGCGGAAACCTTCGAGCGCGCCTTCGCGTTCGCGAAGAGCATCGGCAAGGAGCCGATCGCCTGCAAGGACTCGTCAGGCTTCGTCGTGAACCGCCTGCTCGTCCCGTACATCCTGGGCGCGGTGCGGGCGGTGGAGGCGGGGGTGGCCTCGGTTCCCGACATCGACAAGGGCATGATGCTCGGCTGCGGCCATCCCATGGGGCCGCTCACGCTCCTCGACTTCGTCGGGCTCGACACCACGCACCGCATCGCCGAGATCATGTTCGAGGAGTACAAGGACCCGCTGTTCGCCTCGCCGCCCCTCCTGCGGCGCATGGTGCTTGCCGGCTACCACGGCAAGAAGAGCGGGCGGGGCTTCTACGACTGGTCGGGCGACAAGCCGGTCCCGAGCGAGCTCGGGCTGTGAGCCGCGCCGGAGGGGGACGCGAGCGGTGAGCGCTAGCCAAGAGGCTCGGCCGGTGAGCGAGGGAATGGCTCCCGAACACGCCGACGGTCCGTCCGGTGGCGCGTACGAGAACCTGACCTACGAGGTCGCCGACCGCGTCGCCACGATCACTATCAACCGCATCCGCAAGTTCAACGCGCTGAACGCCGAGACCGAGCGCGAGATCGACCGTGCCGTGCGCGCGGCGATCGATTCTGAGGACGTCGGTGGCATCATCCTCACGGGGGCCGGTGAGCGGGCATTCTGCGCGGGTGCCGACATCGAGATGATCTCGAACTTCACCGGCCCCCAGGCGAAGGAGTTCGCGTTCGACGGGCAGTTCATATTCCGCCGCATCGAGACCTCGCCGAAGCCGACCGTCGCGGCGATCAACGGGCTGGCGCTGGGGGGTGGGTGCGAGCTCGCGCTCGCCTGCCACCTGCGCGTGGCCTCGGAGACCGCGGTCTTCGCGCTGCCCGAGGTGACGCTTGGGGTGATCCCCGGCCATGGGGGCACCGTCCGCCTGCCGCGGCTGGTCGGGCGTGGCCTGGCGCTCGAGATGATCCTCAGCGGGACCCAGGTGGACGCGCGCCGCGCCTACGAGATGGGGCTGGTGAACCGCGTGGTCCCGGCCGCAGAGCTGCTGCCAGCCTGCCGCGCCCTGCTGGCTTCGATCCTCGACAAGGCCCCGCTCGCCGTGCGCTACGCCCTGGAGTCCACGCTGCGGGCGGAGACGCTCTCCCTCGACGACGCGCTCTACCTCGAGGCCACGCTGTTCGGCATGGCCTGCGCCACCGAGGACATGAAGGAGGGAACGCGCGCCTTCCTGGAGCGCCCCAAGCGCAAGCCGGAGTTCCGGAGCCGGTGAGAGCGGCGCGGCGCGGCGCCCTGCTCCACGTCCTCAATGGCGACGCCACCGCGGCCGTCCTCGCTCGCTCCGGGGTCCCCGGGGACCGCCTGCCCTTCCGCGAGGCGCTCATCTCGGGCCCGACTCCCTTCGGCGTGAGAACCGAGGCGTGGCGCTCCCTGCGCGCCGCGCACCTGGCGGACGAGGCGGGGCTCGACGTCCAGGACGTGGAACGCGCGCTGCTCGAGCAGGAGCAGGCGCTGGAAGGCATCGCCGACCACGCGGAGGTCGTGCTCTGGTTCGAGCACGACCTGTTCTGCCAGGTCAACCTGGTGCACCTCCTGAGCCGCTTCGCGGAGCTCGATGCGCCGGAGACCCGGATCAGCATGGTCGACGTCGGCGAGCTGGTCACCGTGGAGGGCTTCCGGGGGCTCGGCCAGCTCTCCCCCGAGGACCTCGTGGCGCTCTTCGAGAGCCGTCGCGAGGTGACGGAGGCACAGACGGCAGCGGCCGTCCAGGCCTGGGCCGCCTACCGCTCGCCGGATCCCGCCTCGCTCGAGGACGTGCTCGCGACCGGCACGTCGCCGCTGCCCTTCCTCCACGAGGCGCTCACCTGCCACCTGGCCCGCTTCCCCTCGGTTCGGAACGGGCTCGGCCACGTCGAGAACGTGGCGCTCGGCCGCATCGCTGACGGCGTGGGGAGCTTCTCGTCGCTGTTCGACGAGTTCGGCGTCGCCTACCCCGGATACGGCCTGGGGGACACCCAGTTTCGCGCCTGCCTGGACCGGCTCGCCGTGGGTCGTGACCCGCTGCTGGGACTCGAGGGAAACGGGGAAGACGAGGCGCACCTTCGCTACACGCTCACGGGCACCGGCCGCCGCGTGCTGCAGAACGAGCGCGACTTCATCGAGACCAACGGCCTCGACGTCTGGCTGGGTGGCGTCCACCTGCGGGATGGGGCGACCGTCTGGCGCTGGGACGAGCGCAGCGAGGAGCTCGTGGCCCAGCCCCCCGGCGGCCCCTGAATCCGGGCGGCGAACCGATCCGCATCCCGTGACCCTCTCCGAGCAGGACCTCGTCTACGACTGGAACCTGATGGCCGAGGACTTCGTGCGGCCCTCGCAGGCGATCGAGTTCGACGACGAGACCCTCCGCGACGGCCTGCAATCGCCCTCCGTCACCGATCCGCCCATCCAGCGCAAGATCGAGATCCTGCACCTGATGGACGCGCTCGGCATCCAGAGCGCGGACATCGGACTGCCCGGCGCGGGCCCGCGCGCCGTCGCCGACGTGGAGCGGCTGGCGCGGGAGATCGTCTCGGCGGGGCTCTCGATCCGTCCCAACTGTGCCGCCCGCACCCTGCGCCAGGACGTGGATCCGATCGCGGACATCTCGGACGCCGTCGGCATCGCCATCGAGGCCTGCACGTTCATCGGATCGTCCCCCATCCGGCAGTACGTCGAGGGCTGGGACCTGGACCGCATCTGCCGGCTGGCGGAGGAATCCGTGAGGTACGCCGTGGGGCGAGGGCTCCCGGTGATGATGGTGACCGAGGACACCACGCGGGCCCGTCCAGAGTCGCTGGAGCGGATCTACACGGTGGCGATCGAGGCTGGGGCACGCCGCATCTGCCTGGCCGACACGGTGGGGCACGCCACGCCGGACGGCGTGCGCAACCTGGTGCGCTTCGCCAGGGCGCTGGTGGCGCGGACCGGGGAGGACGTGAAGTTGGACTGGCACGGCCACCGCGACCGCGGACTCGGGCTTCCCAACGCGCTGACCGCGATCGTGAACGGCGCCGACCGCATCCACGGCACCGGGCTGGGCGTCGGAGAGCGGGTGGGCAACACCGAGATGGACCTGCTGCTCGTGAACCTCAAGCTGCTCGGCTGGATCGACAACGACCTGACGCGGCTCGGGGAGTACTGCGCCACGATCGCCGAGGCCACTGGCGTGCCGTTGCCCGTGAACTATCCCGTGGTCGGCCGCGACGCCTTCCGCACCGGAACCGGGGTGCACGCGGCGGCGCTCATCAAGGCCCGCGAGAAGGGCGACGCCTGGCTGGCGGACCGGATCTACTGCGGGGTGCCGGCCAGCATGGTCGGACGCGAGCAGGAGATCGAGGTTGGACACATGAGCGGAGCCTCGAACGTGATCTGGTGGCTCCGGACGAACGGATACGACGCCACCGAGGAGCGCGTGCAGCGCATCTTCGGCCACGCCAAGAAGTCTGACCGGACGCTCACGCGGCGCGAGATCGAGGAGCTGATCTGATGTTCGAGGCGGTGCGCGATAAGACCTTGCGCGCTTTGACTTTTTCCGCAGGCGCGAGGTAGCTTGGACTGTTCGCCGGTAACGGTTTCCCCGCCCTCGCTCCTCGATGGCGCAGCGGCCTCGATACCGCGCAGGGAAGTGATGCGGCCCGCCCTCGATCGTAGCCCGTAGTGCCCAAGATTCTCTCCTCGACGCCTGTCGTGTGCGAGTGGCGCCGTCTACCGGCGCGCGGGCCAATGCGGCACTGCCGGGGGGCGCGGGCTTCGTGGGCGGTGGCTTGCCTGGCAGCCGCGTGCGCTTCGGGATCCGGCTCGGGTCGAGGGTCGAGCACCGACGCGCCGGCGACCACGGCGACGACCACGGAGGGCGCCGGCCGAGAGACGGCAAGCGCAGGGCCGCAACGCACGGCCCCTCGACCGGAGGACGACGCGGGGGCGGCCGACCAGGAGCGAGCGCCGCTCTCGGACGCCACGACGCGTCTGTACGCGGGGTTCGTCGTGGCCGGCTTCGGGGCAGAGCCCGTTGCGCTGCTGCCTCCGGCAAGCATCACGCTGCCCCCGGACCTCGCCTCGGGGCCCACCGGGACGGCGCTCACGGGGGAGATCGAGCGCATCGTCCTCGACCGGCTGCCGGCCGAGATCCGCATCGTGCGATCGCGGGCGCCGGTGCTCGCGTTCGACGCGTGGGGAAGCGACGTGGAGAGCGGCGGGCGTGGGGGCTTCCTACGCTCGGTTCTCGACTGGAGCGGCTCTCCGGGACCCGCGGGAGAGCTGCCGGAGATCGTCGGCAACAGCGTGGAGGAGCTGGGCGACAGCCGGGGGCTGCGCTTCTTCCTGTTCCCCCGCGGCGTGACGGTCCTGCGGCGCGGGACGTTCGACTACTTCGCCACCGTCGAGGGACTGCTGCTGGACGCGCGCGGCGAGCGCGCGGTGTGGGCGGGGACCGGATCGGCGGCGGGACGGGTGCCGGAGGGGAGCCCCGGCCAGCTGCTGAGCGGCGTCGTCCGCGACGCGGTGACGCGCGCCGTGGCGGACCTCGCGGCGAAGCTCCCCGGCGCGGGCGTGGCGGGGGAGGCTGGCGGATTCTCTGACGTGGATTCCGGACGCAGAACGGAGACGCGCTGATGGCTGGCGAAACGCATCGAGTGACGCTGATCGAGGGCGACGGCATTGGCCCCGAGGTGGCGGCGGCCACGCTCGAGGTGCTCGACGCCTCGGGGGTGAACATCGAGTGGGACCGGCAGCTGATGGGCATTCCCGCGGAGGAGGCGGGACGGGACGTCCTGCCGGAAGAGACGCTGGCGTCCATCCGTGCCAACCGGGTGGCGCTGAAGGGCCCGCTCACGACGCACCTGCGCACGGGCTTCCGCTCCGTGAACGTCGCCCTGCGCCAGGAGCTGCTGCTGTACGCCAACGTCCGGCCCGCCAAGACGCTGCTCCCGCCGCCTCGCCGCTACGACGACGTGGACCTCGTGCTCATTCGCGAGAACACGCAGGGGCTCTACACCGGCATCGAGCACTACATCGACAGCAAGAAGAACGCGGCCGAGTCCATCGTGATCATCACCCGCGAAGCAGCCGAGCGCGTCGTGCGCTACGCCTTCGAGTACGCGCGCGCGAACGGGCGCGGCAAGGTGACCATCGTGCACAAGGCCAACATCCTGAAGTACAGCCAGGGGCTGTTTCTCGACGCGGGCCGCGCGGTCGCCGCCGAGTACCCCGAGATCCCCTTCGACGAGAAGATCGTCGACAACATGGCGATGCAGTTGGTGCTCGATCCCATGCAGTTCGACGTGATGGTCACGACGAACATGTTCGGCGACATCCTCTCGGATCTCTGCTCGGGTCTGGTGGGGGGGCTGGGCCTCGCCCCCAGCGCGAACATCGGCGAGGAGGCGGCCGTGTTCGAGGCCGTGCACGGGAGCGCTCCGGACATCGCCGGCCAGGATCTCGCGAACCCTTCGGCACTGGTGCTCTCGGCCTGCCTGATGCTGGAGCACCTGGGGGAGCAGGAGGCCGCGCGCCGCGTGCGGGGAGCCCTGGTCTCGACGTTGCGCGAGGGCAGGCATCTCACGCGCGATCTCGGCGGGACGCTGGGAACGCGCGAGTTCGCGCGCGTCCTGGCGGAGCGCCTGCCGCAGGCGGCGCCTGCCTGAATGGGAAAGGGCTCGAGACACGGCTCGAGGCATCCGAAACGATCGCTGGGAGAGGTCACATGACGCGCTCCGGGCCGCCCAAGGCCGACGAGACTCCCGTTTCCCAGACGCTTCCGGAGGCGCTCCAATCGGATGCGGTCGTCGAGTCTCGAGAGGGGGAGAGGGACGTGCCACGCCACGCCGCCCCCGCCGGCAACGGCGCGCCGGCCGGAGTGCAGGCGACGCAGCGCGCAGCTCGCCGCGTGACGTTCCAGGGGGTCGACTACTACGACCTCTCGAGCCTGCTGACCGACGAGCAGCGCATGGCGCGAGACACCGTTCGCCGCTTCGTGGACGAGCGGGTCATGCCCGTGATCGAGGAGCACTATCAGGCGGCGAGCTTTCCGCGTGAGCTGATCGAGCCGATGGCCGAGCTGGGCGTCTTCGGCGCGAACCTGCCCGAGGAGTACGGCTGCGCCGGTCTGGACAACGTCGCCTACGGGCTGATCATGCAGGAGCTTGAGCGCGGCGACTCGGGAGTGCGCTCGTTCGCGTCGGTGCAGGGCGCCCTCGTGATGTATCCCATCTTCGCCTTCGGCTCGGACGAGCAGAAGCGGCACTGGCTGCCGCGGATGGCCGCGGGGCAGGCGATCGGATGCTTCGGGCTGACCGAGCCCGACTTCGGCTCCAATCCCGCGGGGATGCGCACGGTCGCCGAGCGCACTGCGGACGGCTGGCGCCTGAACGGGTCGAAAATGTGGATCACCAACGGCACGATCGCGGACGTGGCTGTGGTGTGGGCCAAGACGCGCGGTGACGAGGCCGACGGCGCCGGTGGTGTCGACGGGGCCGGGGTGGGGACGATCCGCGGCTTCCTTGTCGAGCGCGGCACGCCGGGCTACGCCGCGCCCGAGATGCATCGCAAGCACTCGCTTCGGGCGTCGGTCACGTCGGAGCTAACATTCGACGACTGCGAGATCCCGGCTGCGAATCTGCTGCCGGAATCCGGCGGCCTGAAGAGCCCGCTGATGTGCCTCACCCAGGCGCGATACGGCATCGCCTGGGGCGCGTGCGGCTCGGCGATGGCGTGCTACGACGAGGCGGTGCGCTACAGCCGCGAGAGGATCCAGTTCGACCGGCCCATCGGCGGCTTCCAGCTCACGCAGGCGAAGCTTGCCGAGATGCTGACGGAGGTCACCAAGGCGCAGCTGCTCGCCTATCACCTGGGGCGACTCAAGGACGACGGAAAGATGAAGCCGGTGCAGGTCTCGCTGGCCAAGCGCAACAACGTGCACATGGCCATGGAGGTCGCCCGCACGGCGCGCACGATTCTCGGTGCGAACGGCATCACGAGCGAGTACCAGGTCATGCGCCACATGAACAACCTGGAGTCGGTGTACACCTACGAGGGGACGCACGAGATCCACACGCTCGTGCTCGGCCAGGACATCACGGGGATCCCCGCCTACGTCTGAGGGGCGAACCTTCCGGAAGGAGGCAGGAGATGGTGGAGAAGACGGCGCAGAAGGGCGCGGAGGACGCGGGCGCGGCGCGCGCGCGCGCCGGAGACGGCTCGGGCAGGGGAGACGGGGTCACGCCCGAGACCGCGGCGGACGCCGGGCGCGCGAGCGGGGCCGACGCTGGCGGCCAGTCGAGCGCGGCGGGCGATCGGGACGGCCGCGGGGCCCGGCAGCGGACGCTGGTCCGCTATGCCACCGAAGGCGCGGTCGCGCTGCTGGAGCTCTCGGATCCGCCGGCGAACACGTACACGCACGAGATGATGCGCCAGCTCGACGAGGCGATCCTGCGCGCGCGCATGGACGACGACGTGCAGGTGATCGTGATCCGCGGCGAGGGCGAGAAGTTCTTCTGCGCGGGTGCGAACATCACGATGCTGCAGTCGGTCACGCCGCGCTTCAAGTACTTCTTCTGCCTGCACGCCAACGAGACGCTGAACCGGCTGGAGCAGACGCCGAAGCTCGTCATCGGAGCGCTCAACGGGCATACGGTCGGGGGCGGCATGGAGATCGCGATGGCCTGCGACTTCCGCTACGCCTGGAAGCCGACAGCGGAGGGTGCCAAGCCGTTTCAGTACGGCCTCCCCGAGGTGAACCTGGGGGTTCTCCCCGGGACGGGTGGCACACAGCGGCTGTCGCGGCTGATTCGCAAGGACCTGGCGATCTATCACATGACCAGCGGCCGCACCTTCGGCGTGGAGGAGGCGCGGGAGCTGGGGCTCCTGACGGACGTGATCGAGGCTGCGTCGCTGGACGCCTTCGTGCAGCGTGTGACGGAGATCGCGCGGGGCTACTGCGCGCCGGCCAAGGCGGCGAAGGCGGTGGGCCTCATCAAGCGCGCCGTGCAGTCCGGAGCCGAGGCGTCCTTCGGCGAGGGCCTGGCGATCGAGCGCGAGCTGCAGCAGCAGCTGTTCCAGTCCGAGGACGCGAAGGAAGGCCTCGGCGCCTACAACGAGAAGCGCAAGGCGAGCTTCGGGGGGGCTTGACAAGGATGAGACGCGCAGGGTGGATCGTGGTCGGGCTCGCGCTGTTGGCGGCTTGCGCAAGTTCCGCGGACAAGGAGCCGGCGGATGGGCGTGAGGCCTCCGCGGCCGTGCAGGCCGCCCGCCCGGCGGACACGTTGCCGCAGGCGGTGACGATCGTTGCCAGGGAGTACGCCTTCGAGGTACCGGGGCCGGTCCCGGCTGGGCGCACGACGCTCCGCCTGGCCAACCGCGGGAAGGAGGTCCATCACCTCCAGCTCTACCGGCTCGAGGGCGAACGGACCGCAGCCGACCTCGGAAACTTCCTCAGGACGGCCAGGCCGGGGGCCCCTCTTCCGGGCTGGGCCGTGGCCGCGGGCGGACCGGGTGCGATCGTCCCGGGCGGGGAAAGCAACGCGACGGTCGAGCTGGAGCCCGGCTCGTACGCGCTCCTCTGCTACGTGCCGACGCACGACGGGACGCCACACTTCGCCAAGGGGATGCTGCAGGCGGCGGAGGTCGTACCCGCGCGTGAGGCCGCCGGGCAGCCGGAGCCGCAGCCGGACGCAGTGGTTCACCTCCAGGAGTACGACTTCCAGCTCACGGGTCCCCTGACCCCGGGCGAGAGCACGATTCGCGTAGAGAACACCGGAGCCGAGCGCCACGAGGTTCACTTCTTCCGGCTGGGCGCCGGCAAGACACTAGAGGACCTGCGAGGCTGGTTCGAGAGCGGCGAGCAGGGGCCACCGCCCGCCCGGCCCGTGGGTGGCACGTCCGTGATCGAGCCCGGGGCCCGGACGACCATCGACCTCGCGCTCGAGGCCGGCGAGTACGTGCTGGTCTGCTTCGAGCCTGCCGAGGAAGACCGCCGTCCGCACTTCATGCACGGCAT
>JACCXV010000249.1 GCA_013696835.1 Gemmatimonadota bacterium
GGTGATCGCCGCGCCCGCGGGCGCACGGCGTGGGGGAACGGTGCGGCCCACGGGCGTCGCCGAGCTCCGCGAGTACGTCCCCCCGGTCGTGGAGCCCGGAGAAGGTGACCGCGTCGAGCCGTTCTCGAAGCGCCGCAGGATCATCGCGGAGCACATGGTCTACTCCAAGGCCGTCTCGCCGCACGTCTACACGATGGCCGAGATCGACATGACGCGGGTCGCAGCCCTGCGTGAGTCCCGCAAGCGCGCGTTCGCCGAGAGCGAGGGAGTCGGGCTCACGTACCTGCATTTCGTGATCGCCGCCACCGTCCGTGCGCTGCGCGACGTCCCCCGGATGAACGCGGTCGTGGGTGAGGACCAGCTCGTCTACCGCGGGGCGATCCACATCGGCGTCGCGGTCGAGACGGAGCAGGGGCTCGTCGTGCCGGTCCTGCGGAACGCGGACCGGCTCTCGATCCGAGGGATCGCCCGCGAGGTGGAGGACCTGGCGGTGCGGGCTCGAGAGCGCAAGCTGCGGGTGGAGGATCTCCAGGGTGGCACGTTCACGATCTCGAACCCGGGACGGCAGGGGAACCTCGTCGGGTTCGCCGTCATCAACCAGCCTCAGCTCGGCATCCTTCGCATGGGCGAGATCCGCAAGCGCCCCGTGGTCGTGGAGGTCGATGGCGCCGACGCGATCGTGATCCGGCCGATCATGCTGCTGTCGCTGTCGTACGACCACCGGGTGATCGACGGGGTGACCGGCAACAGCTTCCTCTACCGGGTGAAGGAACGGCTCGAGGCCGGCGAGTTCGAGGTCTGACCGCGCCCCGCTCCGCTCGGCCAGGTCCGTGAACGCCGCGTTCGTCGTCGCGCACGGCGGCCCCGAGGTGCTGCGCTACGGAGTGCGTCCCACGCCGGCAGCGGGCCGTGGTGACGTGCTGGTGCGCATCCGCGCGGCCTCGCTGAACCACCTGGACCTGTGGGTGCGGAACGGCATACCCGGCCTCCCCATCCAGTTCCCGCGCATCCTGGGAGCTGACGGCGCGGGAGAGATCCTCGAGCTGGGTGACGGCGCGGCGGAGATCCTCGCGGCGCTTCCGTCAGCGGGTGGGCCCGTGCGCGCCAGGCGCCCGCTCGAGGCTGGGGCTCGCGTGCTGCTGAATCCGGGGCTGAGCTGCGGGCGCTGCGAGTTCTGCGCCCGTGGGGAGGAGAACCTCTGCATCCGCTACCGGCTGGTGGGGGAGCACGTGGACGGCACGTGGGCGGAGTGCGTCGCGGTTCCCGCGGCGAGCGTCTTCCCCGCTCCCGATGGGTTGAGCTTCGAAGCGTGCGCGGCGTTCCCGCTCGTCTTTCTGACCGCCTGGCGGATGGTTCGCGTCCGCGGGCGGCTCGCACCCGGCGAGACCGTGCTCGTGCATGGCGTCGGCGGTGGCGTCTCGAGCGCCGCCCTGCAGATAGCACTGGAGGCCGGGGCCCGTGTGATGGTCACGTCCTCGTCGGACGAGAAGCTGGCGCGCGCGGCCGAGATCGGCGCGGAGCGCGGGGTGCGGTACGATCGCGAGGACGTCGCGCTGGCGGTGCGCGAATGGACCTCCAAGCGCGGCGTGGACCTCGTCGTGGACAGCGTCGGCGGCCCCGCGTGGTCCACGAGCCTCGATGCCGTCGCCCGGGGCGGCCGCATCGTGACCTGCGGCGCCACGGCGGGAGGCGACCCCCCCGCCCGGATCCAGCGCATCTTCTGGAAGCAGGTGGACGTGCTGGGCTCGACCATGGGCAACCGCCGCGACTTCGAGGCCGTTCTGGAGAAGGTGTCCGCGGGTGCGCTCGCGCCGCTGATCGACAGCGTCTTCCCGCTCGCCCGGGCCGGGGACGCGATGGCTCGATTGGAGGCGCGCGCCCACTTCGGGAAGATCGTTCTCGGCGTCCCGTGATCCGGCCGCCGTTCTTCCTCGCCAGGCGCTTCGTCGCCGGCGAGACCCTTCCCGAGGCGATCGAGGTGGTGCGGCGGCTGAACGACCGCGGTCTCTCCGCCTCGCTCGACATCCTGGGCGAGAACGTGAAGGACCCCGCTGCCGTCCGTGCGGCTCGGGACGACTATGTCGGGCTGCTCGACGAGATCGCCCGCACGGGCGTGGATTCGAACATCTCGATCAAGCTGACAATGCTTGGCCTCGACGTGGGGGAGGCGTTCTGCGAGGAGAACCTGCACGTCGTGCTCTCGGCGGGCCGCGAGCGCCGGACCTTCGTGCGCATCGACATGGAGGGATCCCGCTACACGCAGGCCACGCTCGATCTTTTCCATCGCGTCCTGCCGGCCTACGGAAGCGCATCCGACGGAAGGGGAGCGGGCGTGGGCGTGGTGATCCAGAGCTACCTGTACCGCAGCGCCGCGGACGTGCAGAGGCTGAACGAGGCGCGGGCCCGAGTGCGCCTGGTGAAGGGTGCGTACAAGGAGCCGCCGGAGGTGGCCTTTCCAGCGCGCGACGACGTCAACCGCAGCTACGACGAGCTGATGCGCGAGCTGCTCGCGGGCGGGGCGTATCCCGCCATCGCGACCCACGACGACGAACGGATCACGCGCACCCGGACGTTCGCCGCGGAGCGCGGGATCCCCGTGTCGGCCTACGAGTTCCAGATGCTCTACGGGATCCGGCGGCGCCTGCAGGAGACCCTCGCCGCGCAGGGACATCCCGTACGCGTCTACGTTCCCTACGGCCGCGACTGGTTTCCGTACTTCTACCGCCGCCTGCGCGAGCGAAAGGAGAACGTGGCCTTCGTGGCGCGCAACCTGTTCAGGGAGTGAGACGCTCCTTGACACCGACACCGCAGACGGAAGGATGGTCGTGAGCCGCTTCGTGGTGCTCGGCGCCGGCCGGCAGGGACTCGCCTGCGCCTACGATCTGCTGCGCTTCGGCGATCGCGAGGTCCTGCTCGCCGACCGTCAGGCGGTCGAACTGCCGCCTTTCCTCAGGGGCTTCGGGGGACGCCTCACCTTTCAGGCCGTGGACGTGCGCGATGCCGGCGGCCTCGCCAGCCTGCTCGCCGGTTCTGCGGCCGTCTGCAACGCGACCCCTTACTACTTCAACCTGGCCGTCACGCGCGCGGCCCTGGAGGCCGGTGCGCACGTCTGCGACCTCGGGGGCAACACCGAGATCGTGCTGCAGCAGCTAGCGCTGGATGGGGAGGCCGCGTCCCGCGGGTGCTCGGTGCTTCCCGACTGCGGTCTGGCCCCGGGACTGGTCAACATCCTCGCCGCTCAGTGCCTGCGCGAGCTGGAGCGCCCGCGCAGCGTGCGCATCCTTACCGGGGGCCTCCCCCAGGATCCGCGGCCGCCCCTGAACTACCAGGTGGTGTACTCGCTCGATGGCGTGCTCGACTACTACGCATCCGAGGCGATCGCGCTGGAGGGGGGAGAGGTCGTTGCCGTTCCCGCCCTGAGCCGCCTCGAGCTCGTCGAGTTTCCGGAACTGGGGCGGCTGGAGGCCTTCGTGACTGCGGGAGGCATCTCGACCCTGCCATACACATGGCGCGGAAAGGTCGACACGCTCGTGTACAAGACGCTGCGCTACCCCGGCCACGCGGAGAAGATGCGGACCCTCCGCGAGCTCGGCCTGCTGTCCCTCGACGAGGTGGCGGTGAACGGCGTCATCGTTCGGCCGCGGGAGGTCGTCAAGACCGTCATCCAGCCGCTGCTCGGCGAGGGCAAGGACCTCGTCGCCGTCCGCGTCGAGGCCGAGGGCGAGCGGGCGGGCGCGCCGCTTCGCATTCGCTACGATCTGCTCGACCGGTACGACGATGAGACGGGCATCACCGCCATGGAGCGCACGACGGGGTTCGGGCTCGCGATCTGTGGGCAGATGCAGGCGGGGGGGAGAGTTCCCTTGGGAGCGCACACGCCCGACGCCGTCGTCGTCGCCGCGGACTACCTGGCGGCCCTGGAAAGCCGCGGGATCCGCGTACGACGCAGCGAGGAGCGGGCCGCATGAGCGCTTGCAGGGTGCCCGCCAGCGGAGCGGCGAGCTAGTCGCGCAGCCGGGCCACCCAGGGGCGCGCCGCTCGAAAGGCGGCGGTGGCGGCGGCGACCTTGACGAGGTCTCCCGCGAGGAAGGGGGCGACGCCGAGCAGGAAGGCTCGCCCGAGGGGTACGTCGAGAACCCACGCCAGCTGCAGCATGCCCCAGGCGAAGACGATCGTGCTCACCGCCAGCAGGACCGCGAAGGCACGCAGCGCGCCTCCGCGAGACGGCAGGCTGCGGGCCACGATGGGTGGGACGAGGAGGAACGCTAGCAGGTATCCTCCGGTCGCGCCCAGGAGCACTCCCGGGCCACTCTCCGCACCGGCGAAGACGGGAGCTCCGATACTCCCCGCCAGCAGGTACATGGCCATCGATGCGGCACCCCAGCCCCCCCCCAGAACCCCTCCCGCCAGGAGCACGACGGCCGTCTGCAAGGTGACCGGAACCGGAGTGAACGGAAGCGGAATCTGCACCTGCGCCGCCAGAGCGGTGGCGGCTGCGAACGCCGCGGCCGTCGAGAGGCGCAGGGCCAGAGTCGAGCTGTCGGAGCGGCTGCGTGCCGCCAGGACCTGGGTCGTCATGGCGGGGAATCTAGGCAGGGGACCCGGGCTGGCAAGCGCCGTGGCCGGAGACCGTCAGGCGCCCGTGGCGGGCCCGGAGGGTTCCTCCCTCGCGCGCGGCAGCAGCGGTCGCAGCACGTCGGCCAGCGCGCTCGAGATGCGGGCTCTCGTGACGACGGCGTCGCAGCCCGCCTGCAGCGCCGCGCGCCGCAGCTCGCGATCCACGTGAGCGGCGTACCCGAGCACGCGCACGGGGGGGAGTTCGCTGCGGCTCCGCAGCTCCGTCAGAACGGCGAGGGGTCGCAGGCCCGGGTCCGAGAGATCGAGGATCACGACATCGGGACGGGCATCCTGCACGGCCGCGAGGACGTCCCCCGCCCCCACGACGCGGAACGGGACGCCGAGCGCGCGGAGCCCCGCTTCCAGGCGAACCCGGAAGAAGAGATCGCGCACCACGAGCAGCGCCCCCACGGTCGCAGCGCCAGCGGTCAACGTGGCATGTCGTGAGCCGCCCCGACTTCTTCGACCCGCCGCGGCCGCGGCTGATCGCCCACCGCGGGGCGAGCGGGACGTTCCCGGAGAACACGCTTCCGGCATTCCACGGGGCCGTCGAAGCGGGGGCCGAGATGATCGAGCTCGACGTCCATCTGTCGGCGGACGGGATCCCGGTCGTGATTCACGACTCCACACTGGAGCGAACCACGGGATCCACGGGTGCCGTGGCGGAGCTCACAGCCGCCCAGCTCGCGGGTGTCGACGCGGGGTATCGCTTCCGCCCTGCGGGAGCCGACGGGTTTCCCCAGCGTGCAGCGGGCATTGGCATTCCAACGCTCGCCGACGTGCTCACCGGCTTCCCCGCGACGAGGTTCACCCTCGAGATCAAGACCGCCGACCCCGCGCTCGACCGGGCGCTCGAGCGCGTCCTGCGCGAGGCGGGAGCGGAGACGGGCGTCCTGCTCGCGTGCCATGACGGGGACGTGATCAGGCGCGTGCGGCGCAGCCTCCGGGCGTATCCGACGAACGTGGCCGTCGATGAGGTCGCGACCTTCGTGAAGGAGGGATCCGTGGCTCTGCCCCCGGCGGCCCGTGCCTTCCAGGTGCCTCCGCGGCACGGTACGCGACGACTCGTGACCGCGGCGTTCGTCGCCGCGGCGCAGGCCGCGGGGTGCGAGGTCCAGGTGTGGACCGTGAACGAGCCCTCCGCGATGCATCACCTGCTCGATCTGGGTGTGGACGGCGTCATGACCGATCATCCGGAGCGCCTGCTGGAGGTCTATCGCGCCCGGGGCCTGCGCTGACGCCTGGCGCATGCCGCGGGCCGGGGCCCGGCGAAGTTCGCGGGCTTGGTCGATGCCTGCAACCCTGGATCACCTCGCCCGGAGCGCACCCCCTGGGCCCGCCGGCGGTACGCGTGGAGCCGCCGGGTCCACGCTCGAGAGCCCTCGCGGCACGCCTCGCCGCAACGGAGGCGCCAGGCATCGGCGGCTGGAGCCGCGGACGTCCTCCGATCGTGTGGGAGTCGGCGCGCGGCTCCCGCGTCCGCGACGTGGACGGCAACGTCTACGTGGACCTGACGGCCGGCTTCGCGGTCGTGAACGTCGGACACGCCCATCCCCGCGTCATCCATGCCGTCCAGCAGCAGTGCACGCGCTTGATGCATGGCATGGGAGACGTCTTTCCTCACGACGTGCGAGCCGAGCTCGCCGTCAGGCTCGCGGCGCTGGCGCCGTTCCGCGACGCCCGGGTCTACTTCGCCACGTCCGGCTCCGAAGCCGTGGAGATCGCCCTCAAGACCGTCCAGCTCGCGACCGGGCGGGCCGGAGTCGCGGCCTTCGAGGGGGGCTATCACGGCCTCAGCTTCGGCGCCCTGCGCGCGACCTCCCGGGCCGAGTTTCGAGAACCGTTCGCTGCCGCGCTCGCCCCGCCGACGCTCCTCCTTCCCTTCCCCGACCGCTTTCGTCCCCCCTTCGGCGTGCACCCCTCGCGAGCGGCCGAGGTATCGCTCGACGCCGTGCGCTCGGCGCTCGCGCACGCGCATCGGTCGGGGAAGCTGCCGGGCGCCGTCGTGGTGGAGCCAGTGCAGGGCCGAGAGGGCATCGTGGTTCCGCCACGTGGATGGCTCGCCGCGTTGGCCGGGATCTGCCGCGAGCTGGGAGTGGCCCTGGTCGCCGACGAGGTGCTCACGGGCTTCGGGCGGACCGGCGCCCTCTTCGCGGTGGACGCGCAGGCGGTGAGGCCCGACGTCCTCGTGATGGGGAAGGGGATGGGAGGCGGGCTGCCGATCGCGGCCGCCGTCGCCCCTGCCGGGCTGATGGATGTGTGGGCGCGCGAGGGGGAGGCGCTGCACACGAG
>JACCXV010000082.1 GCA_013696835.1 Gemmatimonadota bacterium
CGCCCTGCACCGGCGTGCGGACCGTCGCAACCGGCGGATCGGCGAACGGATGCGTCGGGGCCCCCGCGCGGACGAAGTCGATCACGCGTGACGACACGGCGACGTGATTGTGGTGCAGCGAATGCGATTGGAAGTCCACGTGTCCGCTCGCGTGCATCTCCCGGATCTCCGCCCACGAGCAGAGTGGATAGGCCGGGAACGCCGGGGGCTCCGCCTCGGCGCGCCGGCCGGAGGCGCCGGGGGCGTTCGTTTCGGGTCCCGGGATCCAGCCCGGCACCAGGAAGCATACCGCCCGCATGCCGTGCTCGCGCAGCAGCGGGAAGGCGATGTCGTAGAGGCTGCGGTGCCCGTCGTCGAAGGTCAGCACGACCGATCGCGGGGCGGCGGGTCGACGTGCCCGCAGGACACCCTCCAGCTCGTCCGCGGTCAGCGTGCGATACCCGTTCACGGCGAGATGCTCGAGGCGCCGGGCGAGCCACGCAGGTTCCACGGCGTGAAACGTGAAGACTGGGATCTCGTCCGGCGCACCCGCGTCCTCGCCGAACAGGAACGCCGGATAGCGCCGCAGTAGGACGCCCGAGGCGTCGGGCCAGGTCTTCTGCCAGCTCCGGCGCAGCCGGCGCAGCCCGCCCCGCACGGCCGGGATCAGCCCCGTGCCGCCCGGACCAGACCCCGGATCTCGTCGGTGTCGAGGATCCGCCACCGGAACAGCGCCACGCCGTAGAGCAGGGAGGCCACGACCGCGAGCCCCACGTTGGTGAGGACCCCTTCACGCAGCAGCAGGGCGGGCAGGAACAGGGCCCCCAGCCCGATGGCGACCAGTCCCTTCCCGAGACCGGGCGCCATCTGCTGGCGAAAGCGCACGATCAGCACGCCTGCCAGCACGCACGAGGAGATCAGCGTGGCAACGGCGCATCCGCGCGAGCCGAAGGGCGGCACCAGGAGCAGGCCCGCGGCCACGAACGAGATCACGGCGGCGACGAGCGCGCCGCAGTAGCGTGCCGGCTGGCCATAGACCACGGAGAACACGAAGCCGAGCTGGGCGAACACCACCGGGAACGTGGCCAGGAGCAGCAGCACGGCGTTGGGAAACATCTGCTCGAAGTCGGGCCCGATCACGATGGGGATGAGCTCCCGGCCGGCGATCAGGAACGAGCCGAATATCACCGTGCACAGGATCGCCGTGTACTTCGCCATGGACGCGGACCAGGCGATGAGTTTCGCCTCCTTCCCGGTGAGCAGGAGGTTCGTGAAGACCGGGATCAGGGCGCTGATCAGGACCAGCGTGAAGGCGGAGGTGATCGAGAACAGCTGATTGGGCATGTCGAACAGGGCCACCTCGCGCGAATCGTGCGTGAGCAGGTCGATGAGCGCGTTCCCCAGGCGCTGCCAGATCGTGAGCAGGCCCCACGCGACGTAGAAGAGGAATCCGAAGCGCAGGTACGGAGTGAGGAACGCGCGGTCCACGCGCAGGTGCTCGCGGTGAAACTCCCGCCGCACCCAGTAGAAGTAGAGGGCCCCGAGCACGATCTCCACGAGCAGCAGCGAGAGGAGCGCTCCGGGCAGCCCGTACGCGCGGAAGAGCACGAGAACCAGGCCCAGGCCGAGTGCCTTGCGCAACGGGTCGCCGAAGGCGTATCGGCCGAGCTGGTTGAGCCCGAAGACGAGGGCGAACGCCGTGCTGCTCAGCCCGGCTGCCAGCATCGCAGCGCAGAGCAGGAGCGCGTATTCCGGCATCAGGTGCTCCCCGTAGGCGAGGCGCAGCACGGGGTACGCCGCGGCCGCCGTGCACACGTCGACCACGAGCTTGAGCGCGAGCAGGTTGGACGCCAGTCGCGCGACGCCGTCCCCGCGCTCGCGAAGCTCGGGCACGAAGCGGCCGAAGATCTCCGTGAGGCCGAGGTTCGTGAGCGAGACGAGGATCGCGAGCAGCGACGTGAAGAGCGCGTAGCGGCCGTAGGTCTCCGCGCCCATGAGCCGGGGCACGAGCACCACGAACAGAACGACGAAGGGGTACTGCATCACCTTCAACAGCAGCACGCTGGAGAGATTGCGGGTGGTGGAGCTGGCCTCGCGCG
>JACCXV010000320.1 GCA_013696835.1 Gemmatimonadota bacterium
TCCTTCGTCGGACCGGCGACTGCCGACCCCGTTGAGCGACCTAGTACATGTCCCCCATCCCACCACCGCCGCCCTGCATGGCCGGCGACTTGTCCTTCTCCTCGGGCTTCTCGACGACGACCGCCTCGGTGGTGAGCAGCAGACCCGCGATGGACGGCGTTCTGCAGGGCCGTGCGCGTCACCTTGGTCGGGTCGATCACGCCCGCGGCGAGCAGGTCCTCGAACTCGCCCGTGTCGGCGTTGTAGCCGACGTTGCCGTCCTCCTTGGAGAGCCGCTCGACGATCACCGCGCCCTCCTGGCCGGCGTTCTGCGCGATCAGCCGCGCCGGCTCCGAGAGAGCCTTGCGGACGATCTCGACGCCAATCTGCTCGTCCTCGTGGTCGACCTTGAAGCTCTTCAGAGCCTTGGCCGCACGCAGCAGGGCCACCCCGCCACCCGGCACGATGCCCTCTTCCACGGCTGCGCGCGTCGCGTGCAGCGCGTCCTCGACGCGAGCCTTCTTCTCCTTCATCTCGGTCTCGGTGGCCGCGCCTACGTTGATGACAGCCACGCCGCCGGCGAGCTTCGCCAGCCGCTCCTGCAGCTTCTCCTTGTCGTAGTCGGACGTCGTGGTGTCCACCTGGGCGCGGATCTGCTTGATCCGGCCCTCGATGTCCTCACGCTTGCCCCCACCGTCGACGAGGGTGGTGTTGTCCTTGTCGATCACGACCCGCTTGGCGCGGCCGAGGTCGGAGAGGACGGCGTTCTCGAGCTTGAAGCCGACCTCCTCGGAGATCACGTTGCCGCCCGTCAGCGTGGCGATGTCCTGCAGCATGGCCTTCCGGCGGTCGCCGAAGCCGGGCGCCTTCACGGCCGCCACGCGCAGCGTGCCGCGAATCTTGTTCACCACCAGGGTCGCGAGCGCCTCACCTTCGACGTCCTCCGCGACGACGAGCAGCGAGCGGCCACCCTGAGCCACCTTCTCGAGCACCGGCAGCAAATCCTTCATCGTGCTGATCTTCTTGTCGTGGATGAGGATCAGCGGATCCTCGAGGATCGTCTCCATCTTGTCGGGATCGGTCACGAAGTACGGCGAGAGGTAGCCGCGGTCGAACTGCATGCCGTCCACGGTCTCGAGCGTCGTCTCGAGACCCTTGGCCTCCTCCACCGTGATCACGCCATCCTTGCCGACCTTCTCCATCGCGTCGGCGATCAGCTCGCCGATCTCCTTGTCGTTGTTGGCGGAGATCGTGCCTACCTGGGCGATCTCCTTCTTCCCCGCCGTCGGCGTAGACTGGCTGCGCAGGTTCTCCACGACGTGCGTCACGGCCTGTTCGATGCCGCGCTTGATCGACATGGGGTTGGTGCCAGCGGTGACGTTCTTCAGCCCCTCGCGAAAGATCGCCTGAGCCAGCACGGTCGCGGTCGTCGTCCCGTCACCGGCGATGTCGCTGGTCTTGGAGGCGACCTCCTTGAGCATCTGCGCCCCCATGTTTTCTACCGCGTCTTCGAGCTCGATCTCCTTGGCCACCGTGACCCCGTCCTTCGTCACCGTGGGGGAGCCGAACTTCTTGTCGATGACGACGTTCCGACCCTTGGGTCCGAGCGTGACCTTCACGGCATCGGCAAGCTTGTCGATGCCCCGCTTCAGCGCGGCCCGGGCGTTCACGTCGTATTTCAGTTCCTTCGCCATGCGTGAAATCTCCTGGTTGGTATGGATGGTTTCCTGATCGCTCTATCCCAATCGCCGCCTAGTAGACGGCGAGGATGTCGCTCTCACGCAGGATCAGGTACTCGGTCCCGTCCACCGTCACCTCGGTCCCGGAGTACTTCCCGTAGAGGATCCGATCGCCCTTCTTGACCTCCGGCTTGATGCGGTCGCCGCTGTCGCTGAGCTTGCCGGGGCCGACCGCGATCACCTCACCCTCCTGCGGCTTCTCCTTGGCGGTGTCGGGAATGATGATCCCGCCGCGCTTGTTCTCCTTCTCCTCGATGGCCTTCACGATGACCCTGTCGGCCAGGGGCTTGAGGTCGATCGCCATCTATCAACTCCTTGTTTGAATTGGATATGCGGGCTGCAGCCTGGCGGCTGGCTCAGTGCCTTTGTTAGCACTGTGGATCTGTGAGTGCCAAATTAATGGGCAGGGGCTGCCCGGTCAAGGGTGGCCCGTCTGGCTCAGCGTCTTCCACACTTCCGCGAGGCCCTTGAGCGTGAGCAGCTCGTCGACCTCGTGCACGGCGGGCGTGGCCCCGGCGATGAAGCCGGAGAGTCCGCCGGTGGCGATCACGAGCGGGTTGGGCCTGCCCCACTCCGCCTCGATCCTGGCGATCAGCCCCTCGATCATCGCGAGCGCGCCCGTGTAGACGCCCGCGCGAATGCATTCGGCCGTGTTCCGGCCGATCACGCGCGCGGGGAGCCCCTCGCTCACGCGGGGCAGCAGCGCCGTGCGCCGGAACAGCTGCTCCGCGCCGCTGCGCACGCCGGGAGCGATCACGCCGCCCAGGAAGTCTCCCGCGGCGGTGATCACGTCGAAGGTCGTCGCCGTGCCGAGGTCGACCACCACGGCGTCGCGCCCGTGCAGTCGCGCCACCGCGACCGTGTTCGCGATCCGGTCCTCACCCACCGTCGCCGGCTCGTCGACCAGCAGTCGAACGCCCAGCCTCTCTGGCCCGGGCAGGCGCTGCAGGTCTACGCCCAGACAAGTCGCAGCCGCCTCACGGTAGACTTCGGTGAGGGGGGGTACCACGGATGCCACGACGCCGCCGAGGAACGACCCCGGCACCCCCCCCGCCTGCCGCACCAGACGCTCCAGCTCGACGCCGACCTGGTCCGGCGTCGGACCGATGCGGCTCTCGATGCGGATCCTGCGCGAGAACGCGCCGGCCCGCTCGACGGCCAGCACCACCTCGCTGTTGCCGATGTCGACTAGGAGGATCACGTCGCCTCCTGGGAACGCACGCGCAGGATGGAGCCGCTCGCGAGCGGCCCGGGAAACCCGTCCAGGAGCAGGCGACCCGCGCCGTCCACCTCGCGGAAGATGGCCTCGCGGACGTCGTCGGTGGAGATCTCGACCGTCAGCCGGTCCCCGCTCCGGAACGCCGACCGTTGCCGATACTCTCCGGCCAGGGACGGAAAGCCTCCCCGCTCGAAATCGATCAGCCGCTGCTCGAGGCGCTCGAGCAGCGCCGTCAGGAGCCCCTCGCGCTCGACGGGGGCACCTGCCGCCAGCGCTAGACTGGTCGCGGCGTTCATCAGCGAGGGATCGAAATCGAGCTTCACCTGGCTCACGTTGAGCCCCAGACCCAGGAGCACGACCGCTGCTTCACCGACTCCCATTACCTCCGCGAGCACGCCTCCCCACTTGCGACCGGAATGGAGCAGGTCGTTTGGCCATTTGATGGTGGCAACGACCCCACAATGGCTCTCGGCCGCTTCGGCCGCCGCCAGCGCCGCTGCCAGCGTCAGCGCCGGGGCCGCCATCGTTTCCGGCAGCACCACCGTCAGATACAGCCCCTTCCCGACGGGGGAGCTCCACGTCCGGCCGTGCCGCCCCCGCCCCGCGAACTGCGCGTCGGCCACGTAGACAGCCCCCGGTCCTGCCGCGCCGCGCTCCACCTCGGCGCGCGCCCAGCCCATGGTCGAGTCCACGAGGCTCCTGCGGCGGAGCGGCTCGCCGAGCTTCACCGCGCCATCCGCGGACTTCCGAGGCCCTCGAGCAGGAGGGTCAGGTCCAGCGCGCGCGCGCTGTGGGTGAGTGCGCCGATCGAGATCAAGTCCACGCCGGTCTCGGCGATCGACCGCACGTTGGCCGCTGTGACCCCTCCGGAGGCCTCGAGGACTGCTGCGGGCGCCGCGGCGCGCGCCTCGCGAACGGCCTGCGTGAGCTCCTCCCGGGAGAAGTTGTCGAGCAGGATGCGCCGCGCGCCCGCGTTCAGCGCCTCGGCCAGCTCCCGCACATCGCGCACCTCGATCTGCACGAAAGCGGGGACCGGCCGGCCGGCCAGCGCACCGCTCGCAGCCCGCCAGGCCAGGGCAACGCCGCCCGCGGCGTGAACGTGGTTCTCCTTGACCAGCACGGCGTCGAAGAGGCCGGCACGGTGGTTGTCCCCGCCGCCGGCGCGGACGGCGGCCCGCTCGAGCTCCCGCCACCCGGGCGTCGTCTTGCGCGTGTCCAGGATCCTGGCCCCGGTGCCCCGAATGGAGGAGACGAAGGCGCGCGTCAGGGTCGCGATGCCGCAGAGTCTGGCGAGAAAGTTCAGCGCCAGCCGCTCGGCCGTGAGAATCGAGGCCACGGACCCTGAGACGCCGAGCAGCTCGCTTCCCGCTTCGAGTGCGACGCCGTCCTCGCGGGCCTCCACCGCCAGCTCGCCGTCGATGCGCTGGAACACCCAGGCCGCGACTGTTCCTCCCGCCATCACGCCGGCTTCGCGCGTGAGGATGCGCGCCGCGCCGCGGAGCCCCGGCGGCACCGTCAGCTGCGTCGTCACATCGCCCGAGCCGACGTCCTCCCGCACCGCCGCCTCGAGCAGCGCGAACGTCGCCACGCTCCAGGACGCCATCGCGCAGCCGCCCGCCCTAGCGAAGCGCGAGGTACAGCAGGAAGAGCGTCCCTGCCGGCCAGCAGTAGAAGGCGAAATCCCCGAACCTGGAGTGCGCGAGAAGCCGGTACACGGCGCGAATCGCGAAGACCCCGACCACGAACGCCGACACGAAGCCGATGATCATCGCGGAGGGCGTGAAGCCGCCCGTGCTGCCCTGGATCTCAACCGCCTGCAGGGCCACCGCTGCAAGGATCACCGGCAGCGACAGCAGGAACGAGAACTCGGCTGCCCCGCTGCCCACGAGTCCCACCAGCAGCCCGGCGGCGATGGTCATCCCCGAGCGCGACACGCCGGGGAAGAGCGCGAGCGTCTGTGCCAGGCCGATCACGAGCGCACCGCCGCGAGTGGGGGCCGTGCGCTCGCCGCGCGGGACGAAGCGGATGCCGAAGAGGACACAGCCGGTGAACAGCAGCCCGAACCCGGTGATCGCGGGATCGTGGAAGACACGCTCGATCGCGTCCTTGAACACGAAGCCGGCGGCACCCACGGGAAGGCATGCCAGCGCGAGCTTGCCCACGTACTCCACGTCGCGCTCTCGCAGCACCCGCCAGATGCGCGCCCGCAGCACCACGAGCACCGCACCGAGCGTGGCGAAGTGGACCAGGAGCTCGAACGTGAGCGACGTCAGACGGAGGCCAAGAAGCGTCTCGCCGATCACCAGGTGTCCCTTGCTGCTGACCGGCAGAAACTCGGTGAGGCCCTGAATCACGCCGAGGACGAGCGCCTCGAAGTCCGTCATGGCTGCGACTTCCTCCAGGCGGAGAGGATTGCGGAGCACGCGCACCGTTCCGCCGGCACCGGCGCGTAGTCGTCCTGGTTGCGGAACCACGTGCGCTGCCGCTTCGCGTACCGCCGCGTCCGCACACGAATGCGCTCCAGCGCTTCGTCGAGACGCACCTCTCCGCGAAAGTGGGCGAACAGCTCCGCGTAGCCGACGGCCTCGAGGCTTCGCGGGGTATCGTCCCCGTAGCGCGCGCGCAGGGCTCTGGCCTCCTCCACGAGTCCTTCGCGCAGCATCACCGCGAGCCGCTCCGCGATGCGCCGGTCGAGCTCGGCGCCGGAAAGCTCTAGACGATAGCGCAGCGACGCGATCGGAGCCGGAGCCACCCCATTCCCGCGCGGTCTCTCCTCCGTCGCGGAGAAGCCCGCCTCGCGCCACGCCGCGGAGAGCGGCATCGCGTGCTCCGCGTAGAACTCGAGCCCGCGCAGAACCCGCTGCCGGTCATGGGAATGGATGCGGGTGGCGAGCCCCGGATCGACCCGCGCCAGCTCTGCGTGCATCGCCTCGGCCCCCTCGACCGCCCAGCGGCGCGCCAGGGCCTCCCGGCGGTTGCGCCGCTCACGGGGCGGGGCGTGCGGCCCCGCCAGCCCGCGCAGCGCCGCCCGAATGTAGAGCCCCGTACCTCCGCACAGAACCGCGGGCCTGCCTGCGGCGGCCAGGATTGCCAGAACACGCCGCGCGTCGTCTCCGTACTGGCCCGCGCTGTAGCTCGCGGCCGGAGAGAGGAACCCGACCAGGCGGTGTGGCGCCAGCTCACGCAGCCTGGCGTGAGGCTGTGCGGTGCCGATCTCGAGGCCGCGGTAGACCTGCCGGGAGTCCGCGGAGATCACCACGCCGCCGAGCTCGGCGGCGAGCTCGGCGGCGACCTCGCTCTTGCCCGTGGCCGTGGCCCCGCCGACCACCAGGACGGGCGCAGCGGGTGCGGCCGGGCGCGGCAGGCTCAGCCTCGGTCGAAACGCCGCGCGAGATCCTCCAGGCGGATCTGGATAATGGCCGGCCGGCCGTGGACGTCGGCGGCCGGCAGGTCCGTCGCGAACAGATCGCTGCACAAGCGGTCCATCTCCTCCGGAGCCAGCGGCTGCCCGGCCTTGATGGCGCCCCGGCAGGCCAGCGCGCTCGCGATGCGGTGGTGCTGACTCGCGCCCGGCACGGCGCCGTTCGCCAGGTCCTGCAGCAGCTGCGGGAACGAGTCCTCGGGATGGAAGCGGGGCCCGAGGTCGGGCACGGCGTGCAGGGCGAGCGTGCGGTCGCCGAACGGCTCCAGCCGGAAGCCGAGGCGCGCGAGCAGGCCGGCGTTCTCCTCCCATGCCAGCCACTCCGAGGGACCCAGCGTGTAGGTGCGGGGGAAGACCAGCTCCTGCGCGGCCGGGCTCTCGAGTTCGAAGGCGGCGAGGAGCGCCTCGTAGAGGATGCGCTCGTGCGCGGAGTGCTGGTCGATCACCGCGAGCCCCGTTCCGGTCTGTGCCAGGATGAACGTGTCGTGCAGCTGCCAGAGTCCCGGTGCCCGCGTGCCCGTGCCGGGCTGCGCCCCATCGACCCCCGTCCGGCGGCGCGCATTCAGGAACAGCGCCAGCTGGTCCTCGCCGGGCGCCGCATAGCGTCCTCTCTCCT
>JACCXV010000352.1 GCA_013696835.1 Gemmatimonadota bacterium
GCCTTCGGGCGGCGGGAGAACGGAGCGTCGGCCTCCGGGCGGAGGAGGAGACCGTCAGCGTTCGGGCGGCGGGAGAACGGAGCGTCGGCCTCCGGGCGGAGGAGCAGACCGTTCCCGTCCCGGTGAAGTGGGAAGGCAGTGGCCGCAAGGTAGTGGCTCCGGGCGGCAACGGGGCGGGCGGGGCGGGCGCGTCGGTCACGGAAGCACCGATGCCGGGAGACGTGATCCCGGCCGCGGCAGACCGCGGGATCGGGGTGACAAGGCGCCCGGCGGGGCTCCTCCTCCGCCTGCCGAAGATCCGGCAAGGGAGGGCAGCCCGGACAGCGGCGATTCGAGAGCATGAGGGATCTCCTCTTCTGGATCGACCGCCGGCGCTGGCTCTTCGGTGCGCTGCTCGCCGGCGCGCTGATCCTTCTCCTGCCGCGTCCGTCGGACCTCTCCGTGGAGGGTCAGCGCACGCTGGCGATCGCCGTGGCGGTGGCGGTCCTTTTCGTCACGGAGCCGATCCCCCTCCCGGCGGTTGCCCTGCTGATCGCGGTGATGCAGGTCGTGCTCGGGGTCACCGGCCCCGCCCGCGTCGCCTCCACGTTCATGAGCGATTCCGTGTTCTTCATCATGGGCTCGCTCATGATCGGTGTGGCCATCGTCAAGCAGAACCTGGACAAGCGCTTCGCCTACTACCTGCTCCGCGCCACCGGGTCGGACGTGCGCCGGATCTCGGCAGGGCTGCTGGGCGTCTCGGCGCTCCTCGCGTCGGTCGTGGGGGAGCACACCGTTGCCGCCATCATGCTGCCGGTATGCGTCACGCTCATTCGCCTCACACGCGAGCAGGAGCAGGCGCAGCTTCCGCGCCTGACCGCCCTGCTCCTCCTGTCCATCGCCTACGGCTGCGCGCTCGCGGCTCTGGGCACCCCGTCCGGGGGGGCCCGCAACGCGGTGATGATCGACTACTGGCGGCGGCTCTACGGCACCGAGGTGAGCTACGCCGAGTGGGTCGCGCATGCCTACCCCCTGGTGCTGCTGCTCATCCCCGTGGCGGTCTGGACCCTCCGTAGGAGCTTCCCGACGGAGGTGACCGATCTGCAGCGGACGCTCGTCTCGCTGAGGCGCCTCGTGCGCGAGGAAGGGCGCTGGGACGCGGCCGACCTGATCACGGTCGGGGTGTTCGCGCTGACGCTGCTCGCCTGGGTCACGGTCAGCGGCACGATCGGCCTCGGCATCGTCGCCCTCGCGGGCGCCAGCCTCTACCTTGTGCTCGGCCTCGTGCAGTGGGAGGACTACAACGCGGGGGTGAACTGGGGCGTGATCCTCCTGTATGCATCCGCCCTCTCGCTCGGAATCGCCATGCAGGGCACCGGAGCCGCGGAATGGCTCGGGTCGGTCCTCCTGGCATCGCTTCCCAGCGGTGCGCTCGGGCTGCCGGTGGCGATCCTCGCCGTGATCGGCCTCGTGACGATCCTGTTCACGGCCGTCATGAGCAGCGGTCCGGCCGTCGCCGTGCTCGGCCCCGTCCTGCTCAACGTGGCGTTCCTCTCGGGGGTCGGGGTGGTCGCCGCCGGCTTCGTGGTGGCGATCTCGTCGGCCTTCGCGTTCCTGACGCCGACGGGGACGCCCGCGGCGCGCATCATCTACGCCTCCGGATACCTCCGGCAGCACGACTTCCGCCGGCCCGGACTCGCCCTCACCCTCGTCTCGCTCGCGCTCATGCTCGTGCTCGCCTTCGCGTACTGGCCGCTCCTCGGGCCGCGAGGCTCTCCGTGACGGGGCTCCCGCGGGGGGCAGCGGAGAGCGCGCGCCGCGAAGGCCTGGACGGGCTGCGGTTCCTGGTGTGCGTCGGCGGGGGTCCTGAGTCGGCGGAGACGCTGGACTTCGCCACACGCGTGCTGAAGGCCGTCGGCGGCGACCTCACGATCCTCTACGTCGCGCCGAAGGTCCCGCAGTCGATCCGCGACGAAGTTGCGATGTCCCACCGGAAGCTCGCCGAGTGGGACGCGCACCTGCCGGGAGTGGCCTTCCTGCGGTTCGCCCGTGACCGCTTCGCCGAGGCGGGGCTGCTCAAGCTCGACGAGCGCGAAAAGCCGATCGTCCGCGATGCGCCGCAGACGGAGTTCGGTGGCGCCTTCGAGCTCGGCCACCTGGGCACGTACGGAGAGAGCGTGCTGTTCCGCATCCGCGAAGGCGAGATCGCCGAGGAGATTCGCCGCGAGACGCGCTGCGCCGCGTACGACCTGCTGATCATCGGCGCCGGAACCAACCGCAGGCTGCAGCACAAGCTGGCCCAGTTCGGCGAGACCTCGATCCTGTTCGTGAAGAACGTGCGGCCGGGCCCGTACCGCTTCCTGGTGTGCACGGGCGGCGAACAGGCGGGGACGGCGCTCGCCGAGTTCACGGCGCGGGCCGCCCGGGCGCTGCACCTCGGAGTGACGGTGCTGTCGGTGGACGATCTGCGGCAGAGCCGCGAGTCGGCCGAGCGCTGGGTGAGGCAGCTTGCCGCCGTCTTCACGGCGGGCGGCGTGGAGACGCGGACGCTAGTTCTGCGTGGCAGCCTCGTGAAGACGATCGTGGAGGCGGCGGGCGAGGACCACGTGATCGTGATCGGCCGCAGCAACGTGCCCGAGATCAAGAAGTTCTTCTTCGGCAGCCGCCCCATCCGCGTGATCCAGGAAGCGCGCTGCCCGGTGCTGCATGTGATCTGACCCGCCGCGGGATTGAACGGGCCGGATCATTCCGGTAGGTTCGCTCCATGGAATCCGTGCCGGCGCTCGCCCCGATTTCCGTGCCCGCCCCCCAGCCGGAGTGCCTTCCGGCGCCCGACTCCGCGCCCGCGATGCGCGTGCTGCGGCTCCCTTCGACCGGATACGGGGCGGCCCTCGCCTTACAGCGGCGCCTGCTGGAGGAGCGGCTTCTGGGCCTTGCGCCCGACACGCTGATCCTGCTCAGCCATCCGCCCATCGTGACCCTCGGCCGGGGATCGTCCGCCTGCCACGTGCTGGCTTCCGAGGACGATCTCCGCCGCCGTGGCATCGAGCTGTGGGAGACGGACCGGGGGGGGGACGTCACGTTCCACGGGCCCGGTCAGATCGTGGGCTACGTGATCTTCGACCTGCGCATCCACGGCCAGGACCTGCACCGCTTCCTGCGCCGCATCGAGGAAGCCGTCCTGCGCGCGCTCGACGAGCTGGGCTTCTCAGGCGTGAGGGTGCCGGGGCTGACGGGGATCTGGGTGGACGGGGCGAAGGTGTGCGCGATCGGGATCAAGGTGTCGCGCTGGATCTCGATGCACGGCTTCGCCCTCAACGTGAGCACGGACCTGAGCTATTTCGACGTCATCGTCCCCTGCGGGATCGCGGATCGTGCGGTCACGTCGCTGGAGGAGCTCCGCGGTGGCCCCGTGGAGCGCGGGGCCGTCGAGAACGCGCTCGTGCGCGGATTCGCGGCGGAATACGGCCTTGACCCAGCACCGCGGGTGGGCTCCCGCGAGGCGCGCCAGGAGCGCGTCGTTGCATGAACAGGACTGCCTGCGAGCCATGACCGAGCTGATCCAGATC
>JACCXV010000093.1 GCA_013696835.1 Gemmatimonadota bacterium
TGGGGGCTGATCAACCTCGCCTCCGAGGCGCAGCGCGAGGCCGTCGCGATCGCGGAGCGCCTGGGCGGAGTCATCGATCCCGCAGCCGGCCCGAACCATCCGGCTGCCGTGACGGCCTTCCAGGAATGGGGTGAGGTCTCGGCCACGCTGGGAGAGGTGGCCGCACAGGACGGGCTCGTCGTCGTCTGGCCCGCCGATCTCGAGAAGACCCATCCCCGGCTTCTCTCGCGCTGGAAGATCGAGGGGAGCGACGATCCGCGCCTGCTGCGCTTCCGCCACGGAGACGTTCAGCCCGGGTCCTGGACCGTGCCCGCCGAGCGCGAGCTCGAGTTCCTGTGGATCCTGCGCGAGCTGGCACGCGCGCGGTCTCTCTCCCGTCACCCCCTGGCCGCTGCCGGCGGGGACCAGCCACCGGCGTCACGAGAGGCGCCGTCATCGAGCTCCGCGGCCGAGGACGGGTTGCGGGAGATGGCGCGCCGCCTTCTCGAGCGGCTGGCCGCCGCGCGCTACGTGCTCCTCGCCTACGACGCCGCGGCCATGGACCCGCCGCGTCAGCACGCGCTGCGGGCCCTCGCGGCCACCCTGAACGGCCTGACGCGCTTCCGTCTCTTTCCGCTGCGCGGCGGCGGCAACCGGATGGGTGCCGAGGCCGTGCTCACGTGGCAGACGGGCTTCCCGACGGCGGTGGACTTCACACCCGGGCATCCGCGCTCGAACGCCGGCGAGTTTTCCGCGGCGCGGCTGCTCGAGTCGGGAGAGGTCGATGCGGCGCTAGTGGTCTGCGCCGACCCCGCCGATTTTCCCGCCGAGCACGGCCTGGCACGCCTCGCGGATCTGCCCCGGGTCGTGCTGGACTCCGCGCCGAACTCGCTCGCCCCCGGGTCGGCCGTGGCGCTGCGCAGCGCTCCCTATGGCGTCGCCTCTGGCGGCACGTTCTTCCGCATGGATGGCATCGCTCTCGGCCTGCGACCGGCGATCCGATCAGCGTATCCGACGGAGATCGAGTGGCTCTCCCGGATCCTGGGCGCGCTCGGCCCCCGCGCAAGGCCGTTCCCGCCGCCCGCGAAGACACCGCCCCCTCCCCTCTCGCCCGCGGCGTGACCGTGCGCCTGCGCATCCGGGGGGGCGAGGTTTACGACCCCGCCAACGGGGTGGAGGGAGACGTCCGGGACGTCCTGGTGGAGGACGGACGGATCGTCGCCGACCTGCCTGCGGGGGTTCCCGAGCTTGACGCCCGGGGGCTGGTGGTCTTCCCCGGAGGCGTTGACCTGCACTGCCACATCGCGGGATCCAAGGTCACGCTCGCCCGGCGCCTCTCGCCCGAGCGGGCCCGCGCCGAGGGCCTGCCGGCCCCGGAGCTGGAGGGTGGCACGGGCCGCGCCGGGACGGGTGGCGTCGTGCCCTCCTCGTTCGCGACCGGCTACCTCTACGCCGGGCTCGGCTACACAGCCGCGATCGACGCCGCGATCGCTCCCCTGGGCGCACGTCAGGCGCACGCGGAGCTGGCCGACGTGCCGCTGCTCGACTCCGGCTTCCTCGCGCTGCTCGGCAACAACGCGCTGCTGCTCTCGCTGCTCGAAGCCGGCGAGCGCGAGCGCTTCGTCGAGGCCGCGGGGTGGATCCTCGAAGCGGCGGGCGCGCTCGGAATGAAGGCCGTGAACCCCGGGGGCGTGGCGGCGTGGAAGGCGGGGGCCTCCAACGTCGCCGGACTCGACGACCCGATCGGCGGAACGGCGATCACGCCGCGCGTCGTCGTGACCGCGCTCGCCGACGCGGCGGCGGACCTCCGTCTCCCCCACCCCCTGCACCTGCACTGCAACAACCTCGGGATGCCCGGCAACGCAGCCACCACGCTCGCCACCATGCAGGCCCTGGAGGGGAGGCGCGCCCACTTCGCGCACCTGCAGTTCCATTCCTACGGCGGCGAACCCGGGGGGTTGCCGGTGTCCGCCGCGCCCGCGATCTCGGAGTACGTGAACGGGCACGAGAACCTCAGCTTCGACGTGGGCCAGGTGATGTTCGGGCCGGCGACCGTGATGACGGCGGACGAGCCCGCGGGGTACCTGCTGCACCGCCTCACGGGGCGGAAGTGGGTGAACCTGGACATCGAGGTGGAGACGGGCTGCGGGGTGCTGCCGTTCGAGTACCGGGACCGGAACCGGGTGCACGCGGTGCAGTGGGCGGTTGGCCTCGAGCTGTTCCTGCTGGCGCGCGATCCGTGGCGTGTGGTGCTCTCGACGGACCACCCGAACGGAGGCTCGTTCCGCGCGTACCCGCGCCTGATCCGCCTGCTGATGGACCGCGCATTCCGCGACGAGGAGCTGCGGCGGCTGCCCGAGGGGGCGCTCGCCGGGAGCGCGCTCGCGGACGGCCTCGAGCGCGAGTACACGCTGTCGGAGATCTCGATCGTCACCCGCGCGGCACCCGCCCGGCTAGCGGGCCTGACCCGCAAGGGCCACCTCGGACCGGGCGCGGATGCCGACCTGGCGCTCTATCCGAAGGGAGGGGACGCGGAGGCGATGTTCTCGGCGCCGCGCTACGTCATCAAGGGCGGCACGGTCGTGCTCGAAGAGGGGCAGCTCCGGCGCTCCGTGCAGGGCGTCACGCTCCGCTCGAGCCCGCTCTACGATCCCGGCGCTGCCGGACGGCTGCGTCCCGCCTTCGAGTCGCGGTACTCGATCCGCATGGACAACTATCCGGTTGCCGCGGAGATGATGCGGGGCGAAGGCCGAGTGGGGGGCGACACTCCCTCGGGGGGGAGTGAGCCGGCGTGAGGATCGCTGGCGTCGAGGTCGAGGACACCTTCGCCGAGGCGTTCCCCATGAAGGGCGCCCGCGTGATCGTGACGGCGGCGAACGAGCGCTGGGCGCTCGAGGCCGCCCGCTCGTTCACGGGCTTCGCGACATCCGTGATCGGCTGCAAGTGCGAGGCGGGTCTCGAGCGTCCGCTGCCGGCGCGCGAGACGCCGGACGGACGGCCCGGCGTGAGCCTGCTCCTCTTCGCCTTCGACACGGAGAGCGTGGGCAAGCGGCTGCTCGAGCGGGTGGGGCAGTGCGTGCTCACCTGTCCCACCACCGCCTGCTATGATGGCCTGCCCGCAGCCCAGCGGCGCGTGAACGTGGGTGGCCGGCTGCGCGTCTTCGGCGACCGGCATCAGGCCAGCAAGATGATCGACGGCCGCCGCTACTGGCGGGTGCCGGTGATGGAGGGCGAATTCCTGGTACAGGAGTCGTTCGGAGTCGAGGCCGGAGTGGGAGGCGGGAACTTCCTCGTGCTCGCCGAGACGGTCGAGCGGGCGCTCGCCGCGTGCGAGGCGGCGGTGGAGGCGATCCGGGCGGTGCGGGACGTGATCCTGCCCTTTCCCGGCGGAGTGGTGCGCAGCGGCAGCAAGGTCGGGTCGTCCTACGAGGGCCTGCCGGCGTCGACGAACGAGGCATACTGCCCGACGCTGCGGGCCGCGGTCGAGACACGACTGCCGCCCGATGTAGGGTCCGTGCTGGAAGTCGTGATCGACGGCTTCACGGAGGCGGCCGTCGCGGAGGCCATGCGGGTAGGGGTTCGTGCCGCCGCGCGCCCGGGGGTGCGCGCGATCACGGCCGGCAACTACGGCGGCAAGCTTGGCAAGTTCCACTTCCGGCTGCACGAGCTGCTCGAGAGTTTCCCGGACCCATCCTGAGCGGAGGCGACTCGCATGCACGACCATTCCCGGATCGACCGCAGAATGCTGCTCAAGTTCCTGTGCCTGGCGCCCGGCGCGGGCGTGGGTTGGCTCACCGCTGCCGGAGCTAGGACCGATCGGGACGTGAAAGGGGAGCTCGAGCGCTGGTCGCGCGGGGGCGCGTTCCTGCCGCGGTGGAGGACGACCGACGGGCCGGCGTGCAGCCCGACCGAACGCGACGTTCAGGGTCCGTTCTACGTGGCGGGTGCTCCCGGCAGGGCCCGGATCGCCGGCCCCGACGAGCCGGGGGACCGCATCGTGGTGCGCGGCACCGTGCTGTCGGCCGACTGCAAGACTCCCGTCGCGAACGCGCTGGTGGACGTCTGGCAGGCCGACGCGGAAGGCAGGTACCACGAGGCGGAGGACGACTACCGCCTGCGTGGCGTCGTCCGGACGGACGCCCGCGGTGGCTACGTTTTCGAGACCATCGCCCCCGGGCGCTATCGGATCGACGAGAACGCGGGGAGCCTGCGACCCGCGCACATCCACTTTACCGTGGCCAGCGCCCGGCACCGCCCGCTCACGACGCAGCTCTATTTCAAGGGCGACCCCTACCTCGCGCCGAACGACGCCTGTGGCGACGCATGCGGGTCCGACGACCCGGGACGGATCGTGGAGGCGACGCGCGAGTCCAGGGACGGGACAGGCTTCTCCGCGACGTTCAACATCGTGCTGGCGGCGCTCTCGGCGGAGCCCGGGGAGGACTCGCGCACGTGATGCTCGTGGCCGTGGCAGAGGCCGGCGGGATCGTCGCGCCGTGATCACGCTCACGGGCCGGGCCGAAGCGCACGGCGTCTCCGGGGAAGGGCTCCTGCCGGAGAGCTTCGCTGCCGCGGCCGAGAGCGAGGTCGCGCGGACGCGGCTGCGCTTCGGCGCCGAGACGGCCGAGCTGGGAGATCTCTTCCACGTCCGCACCGCTCCCGGAGCCGGCGAGCCGGAGCTGCGGATCGAGCCCGGAGGGGTCCGTCTGCACGGACTCGGGACGGGCATGACGCGCGGCCGGATCGTGGTCGCGGGGAACGCCGGCGACCGACTGGGAGCGGCCATGGTCGGCGGCGAGATCCTGGTCGAGGGCAGCTGCGGCGACTGCACCGGCGGCGAGATGACCGGCGGCTTCATCCGGGTGCACGGCGACGCAGGAGCGCGCGCGGGTGGAGCGCTGGCGGGGGGACCCCGCGGGATGGCGGGAGGCGTAATCCTCGTGCACGGCAGCGTCGGGGACGAAGCGGGCGCCGCGATGCGCCGTGGTCTCGTGGCGATCGGCGGGAGCGCCGCGGCGCGCGCCGGCTTTCACGCGATCGCGGGGACGGTCCTCGTCCTCGGCGGCGTGGGCGAGGCCCCGGCGATGGCCACGAAGCGTGGATCGCTCGTGGTATTCGGTGAAGCGCGGCTGCTCCCCACCTTCCGTTACGCCTGCGAGTACGAGCCGACTTTCCTGCGGCTCCTGCTTCGTTACCTTTCCGGGCCGCTCGCGTTCGCGGTACCGGAGCGTTTCGCGCGCGGCCGCTTTCGGCGCTTCGCCGGGGACTTCAGTCAGCTCGGCAAGGGAGAGATCCTGCTGTGGACGGATGCCTGAGGCCGGGGGGGGCGCGATGACGCCGGCCGCGCCCGCGGAGCGGCTGGCGAGCGGCGACGCGGGCCTGAACCGCCGTGCGTGGACGCTCGTCGAGGAGCTCATGCGCGAGGACGGCGAGCGCTACGGCGTCCGCGCGCGCACGCTCGGCAACGGGGCGCTCGTCGTGGATGCCGGCGTCGAGGCCCCGGGGGGCTACGACGCCGGCTGGCTCATGTCGCGGATCTGCATGGCCGACCTCGCCGACATCGAGGGCGCTTACCTCACGCTCGGGGAGCTCTCGCTCCCTGGGCTCGTCGTGCGCGCCGACCGGCCCGCGCTCCCCTGCCTCGCCTCGCAGTACGCCGGTTGGGCCATCCAGGCTGGCGCGTACTTCGCGATGGGCTCCGGCCCGCTTCGCGCGGTCGCCCGCGTGGAGCGTGAGCTGTTCGAGAAGCTCGGCTATGCCGAGAGCGCCGACGCCTCGGCGCGCAGCGTGCTGGTGCTCGAGACACGCGAGCTGCCTGGTGAGGACGTGGTCGAATGGGTGTCCGAGCGCTCCGGCGTTCTGCCGGATCGGCTGGCGTTCGTGGTCGCCCCCACGGCGAGCCTGGCGGGAGGCGTGCAGATCTCGGCGCGCGTCCTCGAGACTGGGCTGCACAAGATGGAGAAGCTCGGCTTCGACGTGACGCGCGTGCGCTCCGGCTTCGGCTCGGTCCCTCTCGCGCCCGTCGCGAAGAACGATCTGCGGGCGATCGGCCGCACGAACGACTGCATCCTCTACGGGGGGCGGGCTGCCTACGCCGTCACGGGAGACGACGCCGAGCTCGAGGACCTCGTGCAGCGCGTGCCCTCGTCCGCGTCCTCCGACTACGGCACGCCGTTCTACGAGATCTTCAAGCGCTACGGGGGTGATTTCTACAAGATCGACCCGCTGCTCTTCAGCCCCGCCGAGGTGGCGCTGACGAACCTCGCGAGCGGCCGAACCTTCCGGGCCGGCGCAATGAACGTCGGCGTCCTCGAGAGCTCCCTCTTCGGATGATCCGGCGATGAACGGGTACCGCGTGCGCGTCACGAAGGACTACCTGACCTTCGCATCCGGGCACTTCATCTCGTTCGAGGACCACGAGTGCGAGCGGCTGCACGGCCACAACTACCGCGTCGGGGTCGTGGTCGAGGGGCCGCTGGGTGCCGGACAGTACGTGCTGAACTTCGTCACGATCAAACGCACGATGAAACGACTGGCCGACGAGCTGGATCACCGCGTGCTGATCGCCACCCACAATCCCGTGATCGCGGTGCACGAGGAGCCCGACGGGTCCGTTGGCGTGACCTGCCGTGACAGGCGATATCGGTTCCCGCGGGAGGACGTGGTGCTGCTGCCGATCTCCAACACGACTGCCGAGCTCCTCGCGACTCACCTGTCAGGACGGCTTCACGACGAGCTGCGGAAGTTGGGTCACACGCACCTCACCGCGCTCGAGATCGAGGTCGAGGAGTCCACCGGCCAGTCAGCCTTCTATCGCGAGGAGCTCACAGCCGCCGCAGCGCGCGACGACTCCGGCGCGCGGCCCGGGGCCTGAACCTCGACCCTCCGTCCCCTCTCGCGGTCAGCCGTGGAGTTGCTCGGCCTCGAGGTCCTCTCGCCGGATCGTACCTTCGTGGATCGCCGTGCCCACCAGGGCCCCCGCGAAGCCGATCGCCGCGATCCCGCGCAGATCCTCGGGGGAGCGCACGCCCCCTCCCACCAGCCAGCACAGCGCCGGAGCTTCGTCGCGCAGAACGGCGAGCGCAGGGAGGTCGGGCCCGAGCCCGCGCCCCACGCGGTCGAGATCCAGCACAATGATGGTCCCGTAGCCGGCCTGCGCCGCTTCACGCACGAGGCGGGCGGGCCCCAGCTCGCCGATGGATCTACTCCGGGCAACCGCCACTCCCCCGCGCATGTCCAGGCTGAACACGAGCCGCCGGCGCGGCACGGCCGCCGCCAGATTCCGCAGCTCCTCCAGCCCGGGAAGGGTCTCCAGGCCCACGACGACGCGGCTCGCTCCCCAGTGGAGGAGCTCGGTCGCAGCGGGGGCGTCCGCGACGCCGGCATCCACCCAGGCCCGCTGGCCGTCACGAGCCATTGCGCCGAGGAGCTCGGCGTTGCCGGGGTCCGGCGATCCGCTGTCGATCGCGTCCAGGTCGGCGATGTACAGGTCGCGAAGTCCAAGCCTGCGCAGCGATCCCGCGGCGATGGCGGCGGGGTCCGAGCCGTCGGCGAGCACGCTTCGCAGGAGCGGATACGCCGAGCGCGGCCCGCTGCCGGCGTGCACCGCCTCGCCACCGCGGAGGTCCAGGACGGAAACCACCCGAAAGCGTGCTCCGCTCATTGCTCTACGCCCTCGAGCGCGCGCCGGGCGGCACGTACGAGCTCTCCGCTGAGATGGCCGGTGCGGCCGCCGCGGCAGACGGCGCCGCGGAGCCCTATGACGTCAGGCGCGAGAGCCGCGGCGGAGGGCACGTCCCCAAGCGAGAGCGAACCCGCGAGACCGCAGAGCAGGCCACGGTCCCGCACCCCGGCCACCCAGCGCCGCAGGAACGGGTCTCCGAGCAGAGCCAGGATGGAATGGCCCTTGCTCAGGGTATCCAGCATGGCGCCGGAGCAGCCCGCCCGCGCCGCCACGTCCGCCAGCTCCGCCGGGCCGACCGCCCCTTCCCTGTCGTCGGCGAACGCGACCGCCACGAGCCTCACCTCCCTGCCCTCCTCCGCCACCTCCGAGCAGGCCTCGACCAGCTGGCGGAGCGTCTTGTCCACGGACCCGGTGTCCATCCGCGCCGTTCCCACCTTCAGCAGTCCCGCCCCGGCGGCGACGAGGCGCAGCAGCGCAGCCACGGGAGTCTCGCGGGCCGCCCGCTGCGGAAGAGCGGCGGCTTCGAGCCGCCAAGTTTGGCCGCCCAGGTGCCCCGGACCAGCGCTGTCGCCCAGCGCGGCGCTCACGGCCACTGCCTGGGGCGCCGCCGCACGCGCGGCCCGCACAACGGACGCTCGCGCGCGTCCGAGGGATCCGAGGGCGGGCTCCTTCACGTCCAGGATCTCCGCGCCACCTTCGAGGGCGGCGAATACCTCAGTGGGCGTACGGACGCTGACCAGAAGGCGCGGCCGGGCGGTGCGATCCACGTGATCCATGCTGTTCATGCGAGCCATGCAATCCGTCGACGATGCGGCATCGTATGTTCCGCAAGTGACAGGAGAAGAAGCGGTGACGGGCCGGTTCCCGGAGGCGCCGGAACGCCTTCGGTGGGGCCTTGGGACTGGCCCGCGGATCGACGGACCTCATTGACACCGGCGACACGCGGGGCTACCATCCGTACACAACTCGTACACAATGGGTGGCGTCGGACGATGGCGGGAGCACTGCACCACTTTCCCCCCTGTCCGTCCACTCCGATCCCAACCGAAAGCTGCGGCGCCGCGTCGATGCGGGCGTACGCCATCACGCAGAAGCACGCACGTAGCAGGTATGGAGTTCCGTACGCAACCAGCCTCAATAAGGAGGGGCGAATGAAGCGTTTGCTACTCGGGGTCACGGCTCTGGCGATCCTTTCATGGCCAGGCCTGATCTCGGCGCAGGAGGCACAGGGCAATCAGCAGACGGGTGGGGGAGGTCAGCTCGGCCAGATGACCCAGAAGCAGGGTGACTGGGTCATGGCCGGACGCACGTACGACCTGCAGCGCTTCAGCCCGCTCAGGGAGATCACGGCCGCCAACGTGAAGGACCTCAAGGCGGCGTGGAGCTTCTCCACGGGAACCCTGCGCGGACATGAGGGCGCCCCGCTGGTACTGAACAACACCATGTACGTGCACACGTCCTTCCCGAACATCGTCTACGCGCTCGACCTCACGAAGGAAGGCGCGCCGATGAAGTGGAAGCACGTGCCCGATCAGCCCGCCGACGTGATCCCGATCGCCTGCTGCGACG
>JACCXV010000353.1 GCA_013696835.1 Gemmatimonadota bacterium
GCGCCGGCCAGCGGGACGGCCGCCGCCCCGACGGCAACTCCGAGGAAGGCAAGCGCGGAGGGCGCGGGCGGCCCCGCGGCGAACGCAGCCAGCGTCACGGCGCCGGAGGTCAGCGTGCCGGGTCCCCACGGCCAGCGCCCGAGGCCCAGTAGCGTGGAGGCCGCCACGGCCGGCGTCACGCCGTCTCGCGCACCATGAGCGCCCGATTGCGGTACAGGTAATCGGCCAGCGAGAGGAGCGTGAGCACCGCCACGACCCACACCAGCACCTCGACGCTCACGTCCGCGACCCGGTCCAGGACGCGCACGGGGCGTCCCGCCGCGGGCCGACGCAGCGGGACCTCGAGGATGCGAGCGAAGAGTGCCGTGCCCGCGAGCCAGTTCTGGCTGAGCGCTTTGGCCTTGCCGAGCGGCGAGGCGGAGATGACGCGCCCGCGCGCCAGCGCGTAGCGCCGGAAGATCGTGATGAGGATCTCCCTCGCCAGGACGAGCAGCACCAGCCACGCCGAGAGCGCCCCCTGCACGGCGAGCGGGATGAACGTGCTCGCCAGCAGCAGCTTGTCGGCCACGGGATCGGCGAGTTTGCCGAAGGCCGTGATGCGCCGGGAGCGACGGGCGAGGGCGCCATCGTACACGTCCGAGAAGGCCGCGACGAGGAAGAGCGCGAAGGCCGCCGTGCGCGCCCAGAGGGGATCCAGCAGGATCAGCGCCGCGAGGACGGGGCAGGCGACGATCCGCGCCAGGGTGATCCGGTTCGGGAGGTTCACCGGGGCAAGATAGCGCGGCGCCGAGCGCCCGTGCACCCCGCTCGCAGGGCAACGTCCGCGGCCGCGGCCCGGCCTCAGGAGAGATTCTTGATGACCTGCTTGCTGACGGACTTGAGGGTGTCGAACACGCCGTCACCATGGATGGCCACGGCCTCGAAACAGGGCACGCCCAGCGGGTTCACCGCGGCCTCGAGATCGGAGAGCGGCGTCACGTTGGGCAGGTCGCGCTTGTTGTACTGGATGATGAACGGAAGCTTCTGCAGGTCGAACCCGTGCTCGTTCAGGTTCTCGGCGAGGTTGTACATGGACTCGATGTTCGCGTCCTTGCGCTCGATCTGCGAGTCCCCCACGAACACCACGCCGTCCACGCCCTTCAGGATCAGCTTGCGGCTGGCGTTGTAGTAGACCTGGCCGGGGACGGTGTAGAGGTGGAAGCGAGTCTTGAAGCCGCGGATCGCACCCAGGTTGACCGGCAGGAAGTCGAAGAAGAGCGTGCGCTCCGTCTCCGTGGCGAGCGAGATCAACTTGCCGCGGGTCGTGGGGTTCACCCGCTCGTAGATGTACTCCAGATTCGTCGTCTTGCCACCCAGCCCGGGGCCGTAGTACACGATCTTGCAGTTGATCTCGCGCGACGCGTAGTTGATCATCGACATGGCTCTGTCCCGGCCTCCCGCCCCCCGCTATTCGCGAAACAGGTTGTCGATCTCGTCCTCGACCTCGGCGGTGAACTCACCGCCCATGCCGCCGCGCGTGCGGTCGAGCCCCGCGAAGATGTCTCCGAAGATCAGGTCGAGCTCCTTCACAGCCTGCTTCACCCGCAGGCGCACGAGCCCCAGCGTCGTGCGGTCGTCGAAGAGCACCACGAGGATCGCCCGCTTGCGGATGTCGGCGAGGTACATGCTCTCCTTCTCTCCCTGGTGGTAGAGGGAGGAGAACTCGGGCTCCCCGATGAGCGTGGCGAGGTGGTCGTTGGCGGCGAAGTCGGCCGCCGAGAGGCTGGCGAACGCGTTCGTGTCGAACTGCGGCTCCTCGCCCGAGAAGGCGATCAGCTGACCGCTGCGGTCCACCAGCAGCGTGGTGCGCGCCGCGGCGTCGCGCGCGAGCACGCTCAGCTGACGACTGATCCGTCGGTAGTCGTCCTCCAGAAACGACCAGTTGCCCGCGCTCATGTCCGGCCGACCCCGCGAAGGTTCAGAGTTCCCGCCGACCCGCCAGCGCCTCGCCGATCGTCACCTCATCCACGAACTCGATGTCTCCCCCCATGGGGATGCCGCGCGCGATGCGCGAGACCCGCACGCCGAGCGGCTGCAGCCGGCGCTGGAGGAACAGCGCGGTGGCCTCGCCCTCCACGTCGGGATTGGTGGCGAGAATGACCTCGTCCACGCCGCCCTCGCCAACGCGGCGCTCGAGCAGCTCGAGCGTCAGGGTGTCGGGTCCGCGGCCCTCGAGCGGGCTCAGGCGGCCGTGCAGGACGTGGTACAGGCCGCGAAACCCGCCGCTGCGCTCGATGATCCGGATGTCGCTCGCCTCCTCAACGACGCAGATCAGGCGCGGATCCCGCCGCGGGTCGCGGCAGATCGCGCAGAGCTCGTCCTCGGAAACGTTCGCGCAGCGCGAGCAGAAGACCACGCGCTCGGTGACGTCCTGGATCGCGTGCGCCAGGCGCAGCGCCTCATCGCGAGGGCGTTTGAGCAGGAAGAAGGTCAGTCGCCCCGCGGTCTTCCTGCCGATCCCCGGCAGCCGCGCGAACTCCTCCACCAGCGTGTCTATGGCGTCCATGCACCCGGCACGTGCGGGGCGTGCGGCTGCCGCCGGGCCGGCGGCGCGAGCGCGATCAGAGCAGCCCCGGCAGGTTGAGGCCGCCCGTGATCTTGCGCATCTCCTCGGACGCGAGCTCGCCCGCGCGGGCCATGGCCTCGTTGACCGCGGCGAGGATGAGGTCCTCGAGCATCTCCGTGTCGTCCGGGTTCACGACCTCCCGCTCGAGACGCAGCGCGACGAGCTCCTGCTTTCCGTTCACCACCGCCGTGACCATGCCGCCCCCCGCGCTCGCCTCTACCTTGCGGTCGGCAAGCTCGGCCTGCATCTGGCTCACCTTGGCCTGCATCTTCTGAGCCTGCTTGAGGAGATTTTGGAAGTTGTTCATGGGCGATCCTCGGGCCACGGAAGAAGGGTTGGGCCGGCGGTCACGGGCGGAGCCGGCATCCGCTCAGACGAGGTCGGCGTCGAATACCTCCAGCGCCTTGCGAATGAGGGGATCCTCGCGTTCCAGCCGGCGGAATGCCTGGGTCTGGGAGCCGCTCTCCGCGATCGCGCTGCCGAGCTCGAGGCGCAGGCGCCGCGGACCTCCCCAGACGCTCGCCAGCACGTCCTCGAGGAGGCGCCGGTTGGCTGCCTCACCCAGCGCCTGGGCGACGAACGCCTGATCGCCCGGCACGTTCAGCACTAGCTCGTCGCCCTCGAGGGCGGGACGGTCGAGGCCGGCGAGCATGCCGCCCAGGCTCGCCTTGCGACGCGACACGCTCTCGAGAACCGATTCCCAGGCCGCGCCGGGCTCGCCGGTCGACGTGCTGTCGGCCGTTGCGGCCGACCCTGCGCCGACCATGCCCGTAGACGCGACATCGTCGGCTGTGCGCATCGACGCGACATCGTCGGGCGTGCGCAACGACGCGACATCGAGCGTGGCGCCGCCAGAAGCCTTCCGGGAGGTATCCCGCGAGCCAACCGCCGCCCGCGATGCGCGGCCAGGCGCCGGGACCACGGGCGGAACGGGCGGGACGGGCGGCGAAGCGGGAGCCGCGGCTGTCCCCCCACCCGTGCGGACGTCCTCGAGCAGCCGCATCACGTCGGCGGTGCGGTCCAGCAGCGCCAGGCGCACGAGCAGGAACTCCAGCATGTACTCGGGGTGCGCCGTGCCCCGAAACGCCTCCTCGTATTCCGTGAGGATGCCCGTCGCACGCAGCAGGTCCGCCAGGCCGATGTCCCCCGCGGTCTCGCGGTAGGCCGCGTGGAAGTCTGGCGGGACGGTGGTGGTCGATTCGTCCCCGAGCGCGAACAGCAGGACGTTGCGCAGGTGCTCGTAGAGACCGCCGTAGAAGTCGATCAGGTCGACGCCGTCGTGGACCAGCCTGCGCACGAAGCGGATTGCCGCCGCGGGATCGCGACTGCGCACCGCGTCGGTGGCAGCGAGATAGAGCTCGAGACCGGCCAGCCCGAGCACGGCGTGCACCTTCTGCGCATCCACGACCGGTCCGGCGCTCTGCGTCGCCGTGTCACCGGCCGCGCTCTCGCCCGCGCCCGGCAGCACCTCGCCGAGCGACAGAACCTGGTCGAGCATGCCGAGCGCGTCGCGCAGGCTGCCGTCCGCCTTCTTCGCGATCAGGAACGTGGCCTCGGGCGTGATCGTGCAGCCTTCCCGGTCGCAGACCTCGCGAAGGCGGGCCTCGACGTCCCGAAAGGCGATGCGCCGAAAGTCGAACCGCTGACAGCGGGAGACCACGGTGGGGAGCACCTTCTGCGGGTCCGTCGTGGCGAAGATGAACGCCACGTGCGGAGGCGGCTCCTCGATTGTCTTGAGGAGCGCGTTGAAGGCGTCCTTGGAGAGCATGTGGACCTCGTCCACGATGTAGATCTTGCGGCTCCCCTGGACGGCGGCGTATCCGACGCGCTCGCGCAGCTCGCGCACGTCCTCGATCCCGCGGTTCGAGGCAGCGTCGATCTCCATCACGTCCAGCGAGCGCCCGGCCACGATCGCGACGCAGTTGTCGCATGCCCCGCAGGGCTCGCCCTCGTCCAGGGCAGTGCAGTTCAGCGCGCGCGCGAGCAGCCGCGCGGTGGTGGTCTTGCCGCTGCCGCGCGGACCGGCGAACAGGTAGGCCGAACCCACGCGTCCTCCCCGCAGAGCGTTGCGCAGCGTGGACGTGACGTGCTCCTGGCCCACGACCTGATCGAACCTGCGGGGCCGGTACTGGAGCGCCAGCGGGGTGCGGCTCATGCTTCGATGGTGGAGGGAGACGACGACTGGCCCCGAAGGCAGGCCGGGGAAAGGCCGCTGTGGATCATGAAACCCCCCAGGTGGGCGTAGCGGCTCGGGATCCTACGTACCGCTGCTACCTTCCGGTCCTGACGGAGTTTGTAGTTCCCGGCCCTACGGACCTGGGGGGGTTTCAAGGCTATCCCCCGGGGGGCTGGGTGTCAAGCGGACGAACCCCGCTTTTCTCAAGCGACAGAAGGACTTCCGCGCCCCTCTCCCAGTTGCCTGCGCTGATGCTTCCACCCCACGCGCGCACGATTCGCCGGGCGATTGCAAGCCCCAGACCCGTTCCCCGGGTCTTCGTCGAGAAGTACGGCTGGAAGAGCCGCTCGAGATCCTCCGCCGGAATCCCCGGCCCCTCGTCGCGCACCCGCACCCGCGCGCAGTCCTCTCGGGCCTGAAAGTCCAGCTCGACCTGAATCGTGCCACCGCCCGCACCCGTCTCGTGCATCGCCTCACGGGCGTTCTCCAGCAGGTTGACCAGCACCTTCTTCAGTCCGTCGCGTTCCGCACTTACGTGCGCGGGCTCGCCGCGCGCGTCCAGGAGCACGCGCACGTCCCCGTCGCCCTGGGCGTAGAGATCCACGACCTCGCGGGTCACGTCCATGAGGTCGAGCGATCCAGCCTCGGGCTCCGCCGCACCGAAGCGGCTGAACTCGCCCGCGATGCGCTCGAGGCGGCCGATTTCGGAGAGCACGAGGTCGAGGCTACGGCCCAGCATGGGTTTGAGATCGGCCGGCGACTCGCGCTCCACGCGCTGCAGGTGCTGGAGCGAAAGCTTGATCGGGGTCAGCGGGTTCTTGATCTCGTGCGCGACCTGCCGCGCCATCTCCTCCCACGCCTGCGAGCGCTGCGAGGCGAGGACGTGCGACAGATCCTCGAAGACGACCACGAGGCCGCGCCGTTCGCCGCCCTCCCCGACCAGCGGCGCCAGCGTGAGGTGCAGGGTGCGAGCGGTCCCGTTGGTCGCGAGCTGGACCTCCTCCTCCCGCCGCTGACCCAGCTTCAGCGCGCGGGAGGCCCGATCCCAGAACGGCGACGTCGGCAGCTCCGCGTAGCGGCGTCCGACGATGCCGCGGGGCAGGCCGAGCAGCTCGTGGGCCGCCTGGTTCGCCAGCTGCAGGCGGCCGTCCCTGTCGAGAGCGATCACGCCCGCGCCGATGCTCGAAAGGATTGCCTCCATGCGGCTCTTCTCGGAGACCAGCTCGCCCTGCGAGACCTGGAGCCCCGCGGCCATGGTGTTGAAGGCCGAGAACAGTCGACCGAACTCGTCGCTCCGTTCGGGGTCGCGCAAGCGGTGCGAGAGTTCGCCGCGCGCGATCCGGTCGGCACCCTCCTTGAGGACCGAGAGTGGGCTCGAGAGCTGCCGCGAGACGAGCCAGCTGAAGAATCCGAGGGCCAGCAGTGAGAGCGCGAACAGCACGAACAGGACCTGCAGGAGCTCGCGCTGGTTTTGGAGGATGTGATCCGGGCGCAACAGCAGCGGGCTGGCCAGGATGTAAGGCGGCTGGGCGCCGCCCACCGGCACCTTGAGAAACGCCACCAGCACCTGCTTGCGCCCGATTCTCGCGCGCTGGAGCGCGAGACGCTCGCCGCCGAAGACGAGCTGGCGGTAGACCGCCCCCGGCACTCTGGGCGAGAACAGGTTGGCCTGGAAGAGCTCCGGGCGGTTCGAGGCCAGGGCGGCGCCGTTGCGGTAAACGATCAGGTCCTGCCCGATCACGCGTGCAGCCTCGGGAAGGGCGGCCTCGAGCTCCGCCGAGCCACCCGCCTCCAGCCGCGGCCCCAGGAAGGCCGCGGCGGGCCGCAGCGCCTCCTCGGCGACCGCGCGCGTGGCCTGGTCGATCTCGTGGCGCGTGGTCTGGAAGCTCGCCCACGAGTAGACCGTGATCGGCACCGCCACGAACGCCAGCAGCACGGCGAAGATTCGGCCGCGGAAGGTGGCCAGCGGATTGGCCCAGCCTCGCGGCCACGGGATCGGCGCGTCGGCCAGGCCCCCGTTGTAGGCGACCAGCAGAGCGAACGCGCCGGCGAGTGCCGCGAGGCAGAGGCTCAGGTAGTCGAGCGCCTCCGGCAGGTACGGCTGCAGCGGGACGGAGATCCAGAGCCGCTCGGACCCGCTGCCGGAGACGACGGTTAGCGACCTGTCGTCCGCCGCCTCCGGCTCTCCCCGACGGACCGCGAAGCGCAGAGGGTCGCTGCGGTCGGCGAAGAAGATGTCGCGCACGAAGTAGGGAGCGCTCTCTTCCGCCACCGATGGCTCGAGGGCTTCCGAGATCACCGCGACGGCGTGCGTGCCGCCGGCCTCGTTCAGCGCGAGCGGTACCCGGGTGAAGAACAGCTGCCGGCCGCTCTCGGTCTGCACCCGCCCGACCTGCCCCGCGGGGCTGCGCAGCCCCGCGCGGGCGATGCGCGGCAGCAGCTCCAGGTCGCCGGGGGGGAGCAGGGAGAAGCGGCTGCGTACCACACCCTCGTGATCCGTGACCAGAAGGGCCGACGGGAAGGGCAGGTCGCGCATCGGCGTCAGGCTCCAGCCGACGAAGGCCGCGCTCTCCTCTGCTTCGGAGCGGTCGAGATGCGCGCCGGCGCCCGAGAGCCTCTCCCCGGTGACCCGCAGGTTGTACTCGAGCCACTGGTTCGAGGGCAGGCCGACCTCCTCCAGGCGCTCGGTCATGAGCTGCCGCAGTCCCCCCACCCGTCCCCCCGCGTAGCCCGTCACGACCGTCGCCCCGGATGCGATCCCCACCAGCACTGCGGGCCAGAGCACGGCCCGCGTCCACCCGCGCGGCGCGAGCGCGGGTTCGCGAGCGAGGCCGGAGAGCGCGAATCCCGCGGCGAGCAGCATCGCCAGCATGCCCAGCATCAGCCCGGCGGATGAGGCGCCGGCCCCGGCACGGGTGAGGTGACCGGCCGTGCCCAGGGCGAGGAGCAGGAAGATGGCGAGGGCCACGCGCCAGGCGACGCGCTGGATGCCGTCAGCGCCCGCAGATCCGCCGTGCCGGGGAGAGACGAGGTTGAACGCCACCGCCACGGCGAGCACGAATGCGCCAACCAGCGCGCTGAGGCCCGCGAACAGCAAGGCTCCCTCGGGGCTGGAGTAGAGATTGGGCCTGAAGAGGAGCTCCGTGGACGTGTCCCTCACG
>JACCXV010000355.1 GCA_013696835.1 Gemmatimonadota bacterium
TCTGTGAACAGCATGGCCAGGAACCGCTGTGACTTCATAGCTCTTGGCTGCAACTCTGAGGCAAGGGATCGCGGACTGGGACCGCCGCGCCTGGACTGATTCAGGCAGGAGAACGCTAGCTACAGTCCGGATAGTACGAAATCCAGGCTTTCGAGGTTTGTCCCGCCGGGCGCACTGGTGAGGTGGTTCCAGCTCGGAGCCCGCGAACGTCGGTTACATCTAGAGGTACTGGACTCCCCGCCTCCGACAGGTTGAGCGGAGGCGGGGAAAGAGGTAGGCGGGGCGGATGCCAGGCTGCACGCCGGGGGTGCGCCCGAGCGCAGCTCCAACTCTTACTCCGTGCAGCGACGCCGCCCGAAACGGCTGGGTGAGATGTGTGCGATAAGGGGGCTGAGGTTTGCCTCGCGTGTGTTCCTTTGCCGTACGCGGCTAGGCGAGCGCTGCGCAGTACTGCGGCGTGGCGTCGCCGAACTTGACATCGTGCCGGCCCGCCTCGAAGACGATGTTCCCTTCGGCGTCGAACACGATCCGGCCGATGTCCTTGATGCGAATGCCGGTCTCCCGGTTCTTCACGTTGTAGACGTTACCATTGACCTCGGCAACGCCTGTCAGGAGATCGATCTTAGCGTTGTAGGAGGAGTTGTCGGGGAGGGTCAGCCCGCTGGCTAGGTTGGTAATGGTAGCGCGATACCGAAGATGAAGTTGAAGCCGGACGGGATTGCCGGCCTTGTCGAAAAAGGTCATCTGGTGGCCGGAGAGCCCACTGGTGTGACCCCCGGGAAAGCGGACAGATCATGCTGCGAGGTTTTGGAGTAGAACGGCTCGGTATTCGAGCGGCGCAAGGCCGCCCAGGACGTTTTGTTCGCGCCGTTCGCGGTACTTCTTGAACCAGGCCTCGACCTCCTTCTCGGCTTGTGCATACGAGTTCCAGTGACTCTGGTAAACGCACTCTTCTTTGAACGCTCCCAGCAGCGACTCGGCGAACGGATTGTACTCCGGACTCGCTGCGGGGGTGACCGTGTGGCGCAGCCCCGCCTTGCGCACCGCGGTCGTGAAGGCATGGGCCACGAACTGTGGCCCGCCGTCGGTTCGGATCTCGAGCTCGCCGAGGTACTCGCCGCGGCGCTCGGCGCGTGCCAGCTCCAGCACGTCGATCGCGGTCTGTGCGCTCGGCGGCGAGTCGCTGATGCGCAGGCCCGGTGTATCGCGGTCGCAGTGGTCGGTTGCGAGCAGGACGTAGCCCAGTCGATCGCCGGCCCAGAAACTGGTGTGGTCCATCCCCCACAGCCGATTCGGCTGGACGGCGTGGATCGCCTTCGAGACCGGCAAGCGCTGCCGCCGGCGGCCGCGACGCCCCTGGTAGCCCAGACTGCGATAGCCGTAGCGCCGCATCACGCGCTGCACACGCTTGCGGTTCAGCAGCCGCTGGCTGCGTCGCAGGCGGGCCGTCACACGGCGGTACCCGTAGGTGGGTTCTTCGTCCAGCACGGTCCGGATCTGACCGGCCAGCTCCCGGTCTCCCACGCGCGAGCGGGTCACCCGGCGCGCCGCGGCCGGCGGCGCATACAGCCGCTGCCGTCGCAGACCGAGTGCCCGGGCTACGGCCGTCGCTCCGTACGTCACTCGGAGCTCTCGCCCCGCTCGCGCCACCGAGGGTCCCGCAGTTTCTCCAGCGCCTCGCCGATGATGTGCTTGTCCAGTGTCTCGCGTGCCAAGGCTTTCTCCAGCTGGCGCACTTCCACCCGGGCGGCGCGCTCGCTGGCACTCATCCCGCCATGCTCGAGGTACTCGCTGGCACCCCGCAGGAACTGCTCCTTCCAGGTGAAGAACGTCGACTGCGAGATGCCCCGCGTCTGGCAAATCTCGGCTACCGATTTCTCCCCCCGCAGGGCCTCCAGCACGGCCTCAAGCTTGTGTTGCGGCCAGACCCGCCCGCGTCGGCTCCCGGGTTTTGCTGCCGCAGGCCCGTCGCTTCCCAGCTCCGGGCTTCGACGTGATTCCTTGACCATCTGCACCTCCCGTTCGGTGCAGCATGATCCCTGAAAACTCTATCAGGCAAGTGTCCCCGTTCAGGCGGGGGTCAGTACAGTTTCTACTCAGGCATATCTTCCTAGTAGGAACGATGAATTGTCATTAGCGTTCTCCCAACCCGAAGTTCTTGGCCCTGACCGTGTGAAGGTGGCGGTTTTTACGGTGGGATGGTATGAGC
>JACCXV010000357.1 GCA_013696835.1 Gemmatimonadota bacterium
CCGGCCAGCGGCCATCGGCTATCAGCTCGGACTCGCAGTCCTGAGCGGTTTCGAGGAGGGCGCGTCCGGCGGCGGCGCGCGCGGCATCCCCGAGCGCAGCGACCCCCCGGACCGTCTCGGAACGGACTTCAACGACGCTCGCGAGCCGCCGGGAGCTGCAACGCGAGGCCGTGGACCGCTGGCGCGCGGGCGGCCGCGCCGGCTCGATCGTGCTGCCCACGGGGACCGGCAAGACGTTCGTTCAAGACCAGACCGGGCGTGGCCGAGATCGTGGCGCTGGCGGAGCGGTTGGCGGTGCGTCGGTAAGACTATTAGTATGATCCTACGCTTTAATTTGCGCTGAGGTAGACATGGAACGCGTGACCGTGACCCTCCCTGCCGACCTGGTGAGGGACATAGATCAGCTGGAGCGAAACCGCAGTCGCTTCGTTTTGGAAGCGGTTCGCCGGGAGTTGGAGCGTCGCAGGCGGGAGGATCTGCATCGCTCGCTCGCCAACCCGCACGCCGACGCTCTGGAGCTGGCGGAGCTCGGTCTCGCGGCGTGGGCGCAGGCTCTGCCGGAGGAGGATGTCGCGGAGCTCCTCGACCCGCAGGCCGGGCGGCCCATCCAGTGGCAGCCGGGGCGCGGCTGGGTCGAGACCTGACGATGAGGCTGCAGCGCGGAACGATCGTTCTCGTAGATCTCGATCCCACGCGAGGGCACGAGCAGAAGGGACTGCGTCCCGGTGCGATCGTGAGCGACCCGGACGTCACGGAGGACCAGCGCTTCCCGATGTTGTGCATCGTCCCGATCACGGGCACGGCAGGGGAGGGCGCTCTGTATCCGGCCTTGCAGCCTGGGTCGAGCGGACTCCGCAAGCGCTCTTTCGCTCTGATCGACCAGCTCCGCTCGATCGACAAGCGGCGTGTCCGGCGGGCCTTCGGGAGTGTGACGCCGAACGAACTGGAGTCCATCGACGGTGGCTTGCGTCTGTATTTGGGTCTCGCTTAGAGCGAGGGCGTGCTTGTGCTACCGGGAGGAAGGCCGGCGGGCTGGAACGCCTTCCAGCATGCCGCGCGCGCCGAGGTCTTCGTCCACATCGGGCCCGTGGATGCCTGTGCCGGCGCCGATGATCTCGTAACGGTCTCGCTGTTCGGGTGTGGCGGCGGACAGGCGCCACGCGTCGGCCCCGGTGTCCAGCGCCCGCAGCTCGTCGGCGCGCTCCTCGGAAGCCGTGAGGAGGAGGCAGGGCGTCCGGCGCAGCACGGCGTCGAGCCGCATGCGGCGCACCACCGTCGCACCGTCGATGCCGGGCAGGCAGCCGTCCACAATCACCGCTGCCGGCCGGATGTCCACGGCCGCACGCCAGACGGCTGCTCCTGCTGGGCCACGCCCACGGTCGCAGCGAGGACTGCCAGCGCGGCAGCAACGATCCAGGATCCCGCTTTCGTCATCGTCCCCTCCTGCGGGGGTGCTCTGAGTGACTGCGGGTCTTGGCCTCCCCCCTCCTCAGTGGTGCGGGACCGCCTCGGGCTCGCTCATCGACAGGGTGTAGGGTTCTTTCTCGGGGCACTTCAGATCCGGATTGGTGCTGTGAAAGACCCCCGCGGGGTTCGACTTCCAAAGCCACACATGCAGGTCGTAGTGGTGAAGCTCCGCTGGCTGGACGGGCTCGTGCCCCGCCATCGGCCCGTCGAAAGGCTGGCCAAAGATCTGCGGACGTTCCTTGACGCCGCTCGCGAGCGGCACGAACCACTCCGCCGCTGCCAGGCGAAGCTTGTTTCCGACAGGCTGGTAGATGAGGACGTTCGGCTTGGAGGGATCCACCGTGGGGCCCAGCGTAGCCATGTTGAGGAAGTGCACCCCCATCCCGCCGTCGGGGTACTCGACGCAAGCCAGTGTCGAGAAGTACCCGTCGCGGACGGCAACGATAGGGTCCTGGTAGCGGGCCAACGCGTCACGTGCTGCCGTGAGCTCGGGCGGCAGCTTCGCAGCCTGGCCGTGAGCCCAGCAGGGCAGAAACGCCCCGACAATCAGGCCAGGCAGTCCCACATCGACCAACCGCCGCAACAACTTGCCTGCATGCGCCTTCATGATCAGCCTCCTGATTCGCCTGCTCGCCAAAGGAAGTCCCGTTGTAGGCAGCTCCTGTCCCGTCAGGCTACTTCGATCCTTCCTGGAGCGTCAAGGCATTTGGCGCTGTTTGGAGAGGTCTGAACGAGCGAAAGCAAGCGCCGCGAGCGGGCCGCGCCCTCACTCCCGTGTCACGCTCGTGAGCCTCTGCGCCGCCGCACGCGCCGCGGCCGCCCGGGGCTGCAGCTCGGGGTCGGCATCCTTCCACGCGGTCGCCAGGAACTCGTACGCCTTGCGGGCCTTGGCGTACTCTCCCAGCTGCTCGTACGCCTGCCCCAGGCTGTAGGCCGCCACGGGGTCGTTCCAGAAGGACTCGAAGTAGCGAGCCGCCTCCCGTGCCCGGCCGCTCTCGAGGTGCAGGGTGCCGAGCCACCAGCGGATCGTGGCGTTCACCAGTTCCCCGGGGCCCTGTCCCGTGGCCCCCCTCTGGGCCCGCTCCAGGAGCGGGAGCGCCCGCTCGGCATCACCCCGCCTCCACAGGGCGAGACCCTCTAGCCCCTCCGCGGCCGCGGCCGCGAAGGTCGAAGCCGCGGAATCGCCCTCGGCCAGAAAACGCTGGCTGTACGAGCGCAGCCGAGCCACGCCGAAGGCATGAGCGTCCCATCGCCCCCGGTCGGCGGCGTACGCCGCCGCGAAGAACGTGATTATGTCGGGCAGAGAATCGGCGGGAAGGTCGGCCCGCGCATCCAGCGCCGATTCGCGCTCGAGGATTTCCGTCGGTACCGGAAGACCTTTCGCGTGCAGCATGTAGAGGTTGACCTCCGCGATGGGCCTTGTAACCAGGGGCTCCTCGAGGAAGGCAAGCGCCGAGCGGAGCCGCCCCCGGTTCAGGCTGTTGGCGGAGAGGCGCAGCGTCATCAGCGTTCCATCGAACGAGTTCGGGCGCGGCTTGGTGGTGAGGACGATCTCCTGCTCGTCCCAGAAGCGGGGATGATTCAGGTACCCCCCGGACACCGACGCCAGCGTGAGCACCGGTAGCGTGTCCAGCGCCGCTAGTGCCCCTAGGAGTGTCGCTGAATCGCCGAACGCCAGCCCGAACGCGATGCGACTCTCGTTGTCGATTCGGGTGTTCGGCGCCGCCCGACGATAGGCCTGAATGAACCTGCGCGCGCGAGTGCTGTCGGCGTGATGCAGGAACGCGTTGTTGATGAGGTGGATGTAGAAGGGGGCGAAACTGGGGTCGAGGTCGACCGCCTTCAGGAAGGGCTCGTCGCTGCGTCCCTGATCGATCAGGAGCTGCTGCCCGAAGTGGAAGTAGAACTCCCCGAGGCTGAACCAGGCCTCGGCGTCGTCCGGGTACTTCCTCACGGCCTCCCGCAGCAGCTCCACCTCAGCGGCCTTGCCGTCGGCGAATGCCTTGCCCGCGCGGACGAGCAGGGCCTCGCGCTCGGGGAGCCGGCTCGCGTGGCGCGCGGCGCGGGCGTAGTACTGGCCGCCGGTGATCCGCACCTCGATCTCGGGACTCCAGCCGTAGGCATCCCCGAGGTGATAGAGCGCGAAGGCGAAGGTCGAGTCGGCAGCGATCGCGCGCTGATAGGCCGCGATCGCGCCGGGGAACTCCGACCGCCGCAGCAGGCTCTCTCCCTCGAGGTACGCCTTCAGCGCCGGTAGCGAGGTCGTCGTGGCGCGCGCCAGGTTCGGCGACGCCCGCTGGTCTCCATTCCCTTTCAGGATCGCGGTGAGGGCGTCGATCGAGAGACGGTCCACGAGCGCGAAGACGCTGTCCGGCGAGCCCTCCGCCTGCGCCGTGCCGAGGGT
>JACCXV010000365.1 GCA_013696835.1 Gemmatimonadota bacterium
GGACGACGTGGTGCACGTGCCACACCGCACGTCGCTCGTCCCCGGGTACGAGGGCGTCTGCCGCGCCGCCATTGCCGCCGGTGCGTTCGGCGCCACCCTCAGCGGGTCTGGCTCCTCCATCATGGCTGTCGCGACGCGCGAGGTGGCGGAACGGGTGGCGGCGGCGATGCGCTCGGCCTGGCAGGAGCTCGGCACATTTGCCGAGACCTTTCAGAGTGCGGAGCATGTGGAGGGGTTCCGCGTCACGCGTCATGAACGGGCGCCCGAAGCTGCATGACGATCGCCTACGCCGCGGTGCTGTTCGACCTGGAGGGCACGCTGTACGAGGCCGGACGAGCCGTTCCCGGCGCGGTCGACGCAGTGGCGAAGGTTCGCAGCGCCGGGCTCGCGGTTCGCTACGTGACGAACACGACCCGGGCTCCGCGGGCGGCTCTCGCCACGCGCCTGAGCGGGATGGGCTTCGAGGTGCGGGAGGGCGAGCTCTTCACTGCCGTCTCCGCGGCGGCCGAATGGTGCCGGGGAGAAGGTCTTCGGACGGTGCTTCCGCTGCTGCGTGATGAGGCCGTGGCGGACCTCGAAGGTTTGACGGTCGTGGGCGTTGACGCGGTATCCACCGCGACGGAGGCTCCCCCCGCCGCGGTCGTCGTCGGCGATCTCGGCGAGGCCTGGACATACGGCGCGCTGAACACGGCCTTCCGCTGCCTCGCTGCCGGAGCGCGGCTCGTGGCCTGCCAGAAGAATCGCGCATGGCAGGAGGCTGACGGCCTCTCCCTCGATGCCGGACCCTTCGTGGCGGCGCTGGAATATGCGGCCCTTCAGGAGGCGGTGGTCGTGGGAAAGCCGAGTCCCATCTTCTTCCGAGCAGCAATTGCGGGGCTCGCGGTCGATCCTCGCACGGTCGTGGTGGTCGGCGACGACGCGGAGGTCGACGCCGGCGGCGCCATCGAGGCCGGGCTCTCCGGCTGGCTCGTCCGCTCCGGCAAGTACCGGCCGGGGGACGAATCGCGCAGCGCGCCCTGGCCTGAATGCGTTTTGCGCTCGATCGCCGAGCTGCCGGCAGCGCTGAAGATCGAGTGAGGAGAAGGAACAAGAACGAGCAGCACCAGAAGACCGCGCTTCGGAGCAGCTCCGGACCCGGTGGTGCCCCATGGGCACTGGCGGGCGATGGCCCGGGCCCTCCGAGTCGCCGGTGTTCCCGTGACGTTGCTGGAGCTGCCGGAAGGGAACCACTCGATCCCGCGGCTGAGCGCGGACCCCGCGCACCGTCTCGTGACCTGCACGGCGCTGCGCTTCCTCGAAGCCACGATCGGACCCCCGACGGGGGGTGGAGGGTAGGACGCCGGCGGGAAAGGGTGGTTCACGAGCGTCGGTAATCGCCCGGGCGGAAGAACTGGTTCCTTCGTCGGGCAGTTCTGGTCCCTCGGGGCGATTTCCCCAGGGCTTCCCGAGCCGTTGTTTGAAGTCGGCGAAAAACCTAGATTACAAGGCTTTGTGTTGCCGCTGATGTCGCCCTCTGCGTGGGGGGGCGCCCATCCCCTCGGCGAGATCCCAAGGAGGCAGGTCTGACCCGCAACTCCGTAACGCTTCTCGTCGCCGCGCTCCTCGGCTGCTCGACATTCCTCATGAGCTGTTCACGCGGCTCCGATGGCAGTCCTGTTGCCCCTGGCGAGAGCACCAAGGGTTCCGATGTCGGCCTGCGGCCCTTCCTCGCCGCCGGCGTCGATCCCGTTTCGAACTGCACGGTGCCCACAGTGCCCCCGGCGGACTCGGTCAATCTGGTGACGCGCAAATACGCGACCGTGAACGGCTTGCCGATGAAGCTGGACCTCGCCTACCCCAAGCGGGGCGGTCCGCATCCGCTCGTCGTGGTCGTGCACGGCGGCCACTGGAACGCCGACACGCGTGTCTCTGTGAGAAACGTGATCCGGCTCCTGGCGGGCCAGGGCTATGCGGCGGCGGCTCCGGACTACCGCCTGGCGGCCGCCCCCAACAACGTCTTTCCGGCCGCCGTACAGGACGTCCGTTGCGCCGTGCGCTGGCTCAAGGCGAATGGCTCGACCTATGGCGTGGACGTCGTCAACGTGGCGTCCTACGGTTTCGGCGCCGGGGGGCATCTGGCGTCCATGCTCGGCACCTCGAGCGACGTCGCCGGACTGGACGGCGCCTGCGCGACCCCGGGGTCGCCCGCCGTGAACGCGGTCGTCTCACTCGCCGGGACGCACGACCTGCGTGACGGCGCGCCCATGAGCCCGGAGCTGCTCTCCGATATCACCAACTTCCTGGGCGCCCCCCCCTCCGACGTGCCGCAAGCCGCTGCTCTTGCCTCGCCCCTCGTGCATGTGGGGTCGTCGGATCCCGACTACCTCCTGATCCAGCGCACGCTCGACCCGCTGAACCCGGTCGCACAGTCACGCAACATGAAGGCCGCGCTCGATGCCGCGGGCGTGCCCGCCACGCTCGTCGAGCTCACCGGCTCGGGCCACTCCTTCAACCCCTTCGGAAGCTCGCGCAGCATGCGTGTGTCGGCGTGCACGATCATGGCCTTCCTGGACCAGCAGCTGCGGTAGAGGACCCTCCTCGGGGCGTCTCACCGGCCGCCCCCCACGAAGCTCTCGTAGAGCGCGATCTCCTCGCGGCTGCCGATCGCGAAGGGGGTGCGCTGGTGCAGGGTCTCGGCGCGAACGGCGAGGATCGGCTCCCTCCCGGACGTGGCGGCGCCACCGGCACGCTCCATGATCAGCGCCAGCGGCGCGCACTCGTAGAGCAGCCGCAGCTTCCCTTGGGCGTGCTGCTCGTCGCCAGGATAGAAGTAGATCCCCCCCTCGATCAGGGTGCGATGCATGTCGCCCACTAGCGTCCCAGAGTAGCGCAGCGAGTAGGCCGGCTGCTTCACACGCCCCACGCCCTCGATGCCCGCGAGACGATCGACGAAGCCTCGAACCGCGGGACTCCATTGCCCGTACCGACCGAGGTTCGCGCTCAGTGTCGTGCCCCGCTCGGGGCATCGGAGGTCGGGATGGCTGAGCAGGAACTCGCCACGCTCCGGCTCGAGCGTGAACCCATGGACGCGCTCGCCTACCGTGCAGACCAGCAGCGTGCTGGCACCGTACATCACGTACCCCGCGGCTAGCTGCGCGGCGCCGGCCCGGAGCACCTCACGCGCGGGATCGCACGGACCATCGAGGTCCCTGCGGTAGATCCCGAAGATCGTCCCCACCGCGCCGTTCACGTCCGTGTTCGACGAGCCGTCCAGCGGATCGATGCACAGCACGAAGCGAGCCTCCCGCTCGCAGCTCACCGGCTTCAGCTCGTCCAGCTCCTCCGAGACGAGCCCGGCCACGAGCCCGCTCTCCACCAGCGCCCCCACGAGGAGGTCGTTGGCGAAGACGTCGAGCTTCTTCTGCAAGTCACCCGTCGCGTTGATGCGCGGGGGCGGCGCGGCGTCCCCAGGGCCGGGGCCGGGGCTTCCATCGGGCGTCATCGACTCCTCGAGTCCAAGACGACCGGAAAGGGCGGCGCGGGAGATCTCGCGGGCGAGCGCCGTCGATGCGTGGGCGATGCATACGACAAGGTCGGCCAGAGACCCGCCGCCCGATGCGGCATTCTCGCTCTCGCCATCGCTCCCACCCCCGCTTTCCTGCTCGGCCTCGAGGACGGCGGCCAGCGGACGAAGCCCCGGCGGCAGCGTCATGCGGCTGCCGTCGCAACGACGCGTGTCAGCGCGCGCAAGCCCTCTGTCGCGTCCCCCTTGAGATGCACCCGGAGCGCACGGCGGCCGCGCTCGACCAGGACCGCGAAGTCGCCCCGCGCCTGGGCGGCCTTCACGACTCCGAACGTGTAGCTCCGTCCGGGGACCGGAAGATCCACCGGATCGTCGCAGGTGACCTGCAGGAAGACTCCCGTGTCGGGGCCACCCTTGTAGACCTGTCCGGTCGAGTGCAGGAACCTGGGTCCGAACCCGACGCAGGTCGCGACGCGCCTCGTGTCCCTCACGATCCTCCGCAGCTGTTTCAGTTCCGATTCATGCGCTTCGTTCATCTCGATGTAGGCGAGGACCGCGAAGTAGTCGCCGGGAGTGAGACCGGCCAGGTGCGCCCGCAGGCAGCGCGCCAGCGTGGCATCGCCCCCTGCGGCCATGCCCAGGCCCGAAGCGGCGTACGAGGCGTCGGCGAAGAGCGCGAGGCTGTCCTCCTCGAGGAGCGGCGTCTCCAGCGGCAGGGAGCCCGTCCGCTCGTAGGCGTCGGTGAGCTCTCGCGTCGCCACCTTGCTCGCCTCGACGTCGGGCTGGTCGAAGGGATGGATGCCGAGGATCGAGCCCGCTACCGCGGTCGCGATCTCCCAGCGGAAGAACTCGCGGCCCAGATCGTAGGCGTCGTCCACGGCGATCTCGACCACCGGCCTTCCGGCCTGCCGCAGCGCCTCCACCGCCTCATCCTGCGTGCCGTCGACCCCGCAGGTGTGGCGGACGTACACGAACAGGCGGTCGCTGCCGTAGACGTCGGGGCCGCCGAGAGGCTCCCGGTCCACGGGCACGAGGCCGCGCCCGCTCTTGCCCGTGGACTCCGCGAGCAGCTGTTCGAGCCAGGCCCCGAGCGCCACCACGGGGGGCGAGGCCACGATCGTCACCTTGTTCAGCCCGGCACGTCCCAGCGTGCCGAGGACCGCGCCGAGGACGACTCCGGGGTTGCGCTCCACGGTCTCCGACGGGGCGCACGCAGCCGCCATCTCTTCCGCGCCGGCGAGAAGCCGGGCCACGTCGACACCCAGGATGGCGGCGGGCACCATTCCGAACGCGGACAGGACGGAGTACCGGCCGCCGATGCCCGGTTCCCCGAAGAAGATCCGGCGAAAGCCCTGCCCTGCCGCTTCACGATGCAGCTGGGAGTCCGGATCCGTGATGGCGACGAAGTGCGCACCGGCGTTCTCGGGCTTCACAACCCGGCTCACGCGCTCCCAGAAGTACGCCTTCAGGATGTTCGGCTCAAGCGTGCTTCCCGACTTGCTCGAAACGACGACGAGCGTGCGAGCCAGATCGACACGGCTCTCGAAGCTCCGCACCTGAGCGGGATCCGTGGAATCGAGCACGTGCAGACGGGGCCTCCCGGGCACGCGTCCGAACGTCCTCTCCAGCACCTCAGGACCCAGGCTCGATCCCCCCATCCCGAGGAGCAGGGCGTCCGTGAACCCCTCGCGGCCGAGCTCGGATGCCAGCCCCGCGAGCGCCGGCGCCTGCTCGAGCTGACGCGGCACCACGTCGAGCCACCCCAGCCACCTCGCCTCGTCGCCGTCCGTCCACAGCGTGGGATCGCGGGCCCACAGGCGCCCGATCTTGCCTGCGGCTTGCCACTCCTCGAGCGTCGCGGCAACGGCCGCGAGGAGGTCAGGTGCAAGCGACACGCGCTGCTCCTGCCTCGCGATTCTCACATTCCCTCCCGTGGGTGGTCCATGCACGCCCGGGCTACTCACGGATCACGCTCGAGAGCCGCTGGACCGCTGCCTGTGCCTCACGGACGCGTGGCTGGAGCTCGGGATCCGCGTCGCGCCACCCCAGCACGAAGAGCTCATACGCGCGGCGCGCCTCCGCGTAGCGCTCCGTGGCTTCGTAGGCGTGGGCGAGGTTCAGGTACAGGAGGGGACTGGGAAAGGGAAACGCGAGCAGATACGGAATCGCCTCGGCCGGCTGGTCGTTCCGAACCAGGCTCTGGCCGATTAGGAACGTCAGCGCAATGGCGAGGCCATGTCGCTCCTCCGAACCCGTGAGGCCGGCGCGGGTCGCTTCGAGCCCGCTCAGGACCTCACCTGGGCGGCCAGCCTGCATG
>JACCXV010000098.1 GCA_013696835.1 Gemmatimonadota bacterium
GGCGTAGCCGTGGCGCTGGCCGAATCCGATCCGCCGGGAGGCGCCCGAGCCGGCCGCCAGCATGGCCGTGACCGCGGAGCTCTCGAAGTCGAGCGCGAGGTCGAACTCCCGCTGACGCAGCGTCGCCACCAGCCGCAGGTGCTCGCGCAGGCCGCTGCCGCTGCGGTAGGGTACCAGCGTGTCCACGCATTCGTGCGCGCGCAGCACGGGGCTGTACGCGCCATCGCAGACGTAGGTCACCTCGGCCTGCGGGAAGCGCGCCTTGAGCGCGCGCAGGGCGGGGGTCGTCATGAGGATGTCGCCCACACGGCGCAGTTGCAGGGCGAGCACGTTCACGGGGCCTCTAGGCGGGTTCTAGCGGGCGCTCAGGGTGACGAGCGGCAGCACCATCTCGTCCAGGGAGATGCCTCCGTGGAGGAAGCTGCCGTAGTAGCGGCCCTGGTACTCCCGGAGCTTGGTCGGGTAGACGAGGTAGTAGTCCTCGGCGGCGAACAGAAAGTGGGTCCTGGGCCCCATGTCCGGCAGGCCCACGTCGGCGCCGCGCTTCGCGACGAACGCCGATGGCTCCTCGGAGCGCACGTGGTCGCCGAACTTGAAGCGCAGGTTCTCGGTTGCGTCGCGCTTGGCGAACACCGTCGCCGGCCGCTTGCAGTGCACGGAGCCGTGGTCGGACGTGAGCACGACCGTCACTCCCATGCGGGCCGCCTGCTCGAGAACCCCCCGCAGGGAGGAGTGCAGGAACCAGGAGCGCGTGAGCGAGCGGAAGGCCTCCTGATCGGGTGCGATCTCCTTCAGGATGTCCGACTCCGACCGGCCGTGGGTCAGGATGTCGATGAAGTTGAAGACGAGCACGGTGAACTGCGCCTGGAGCAGGTTCGGCAGCTTGCGCTCGACCTGCGCGCCCTCCTCGGCCGTGAACACCTTCTGGTAGTTGAGCTGACTCGCGTCCACGCCGTGGCGGGCCAGCTGTCCCGCCAGCAGCTCCCGCTCGTGGAGGTTCAGACTCCCCTCGTCGCGTACGTCTCGCCAGTACTGCGGATACCGCTGCGCGATCCCCCGCGGGAAGAGGCCGCTGAAGATGGCGTTGCGGGAGTACGGCGTCGCCGAAGGGAGGATGGAGAAGTAGAACGACTCCTCGATCTCGTACAGCCCCGTCAGGCTGTCGGCGATCGTGAGCCACTGATCGAGCCGCAGGCAGTCCACGATCACGAACAGCACGCGTCTCCCGTCGCGCAGCAGAGGCAGCACGGCGTCCGGCACCACGTCCATCGAGAGCGGCGGCATCGAGGGCGAGATGGGCGGTCGTTCGCGCTCGCGCGCCTGAACCCACCCCGCGTAGCTGCGAGAATACCAGGCGGCGAAGTCCCGCGAGTACCCCCGCTGGAGGTCTTCGAGCGACGCCAGCAAGCCGCGCTCGCCGGCCTCGATCAGCCGCAGCTCCCAGGAGAGAAGCTCACGATACGCGTCCACCCATCCCCGCCAGTCCTCGAGACCCTTGCGCTGCTCCTCGAGCCCCAGGTACCGGCGCGAGAAGTCCCGCGCGATGCGCTGGTGGCGGATCTGATCTCCCTCCAGGAGCTTCTTGAGAACCGAGAGCACCTGGTTCGGGTTGACCGGCTTCACGATGTAGTCGTCGACGCGCTGGCCGATGGCCCGGTCCATCAGCGCCTCCTCCTCGCTCTTCGTGATCATCACCACGGGCATGGAGGGCACGCGCCGGCGGATGTCCTCAGCCACGGCGAGGCCGTTCTTCCCCGGCATCTGCTCGTCCAGGAGCACCATGTCGAAGTCGCCCTGCTCGACGAGCTCGAGGGCGTCGTCTCCGTTCGGCGCCGTCAGCACGGCGTAGCCGCGCTGCTCGAGGAACAGGATGTGGGAGCGCAGGAGGTCGATCTCGTCGTCGACCCACAGGATGCGTTTCTTGTCGGTGGCGGCGGGCATAGGTTCAGCGCGGAAGAGGCGGGGACGTTCTCACTTCGGTCTCGACAGTATATGAACGAGGCGACACCCTCACAAATCCTGGTCGTTCGCCTCGGCTCGATTGGCGACGTCCTGCTGGCGACCCCGCTGGTGCGGGTCCTCCACAGGAGATACCCGGCAGCGCGGCTGCGGTTCTTGGTCAAGGCCGCCTACGCCGATCTCGTGCGCCACAACCCCTGCGTCGACGAGGTGCTGACCTGGCCCGCGGGGGAGGAACCCGGCCGCGGGGCGTTCGTGCTCTCGCGAGCCGCGCGCGAGCTGGCGGGGCGTATCCGGGCCGGCGGCGCCCTGTGGGCGGTGGATCTGCAGGCGAGCCCCCGCAGCCGCGCCTTCCTGACGCTGCTCAGGCCGCAGCGCCGCTTCGTGTATCGCAAGGACTACCTC
>JACCXV010000403.1 GCA_013696835.1 Gemmatimonadota bacterium
ACGGCGGCCCGTCGGAGGAGTAGCGGTGGAGGGACTCGAACCCCCAACCTAAGGATTATGATTCCTGTGCTCTACCATTGAGCTACACCGCCACGCCAGCCTCTATCTGATCCGGCGGGTGTCCACCGAATCCATGCTCTCCGGCTGCCTCTCCACACCCGACTCCGCACCCGAGTCCGGGACCGTAGCTTCCTGGGGTTGCACGGGGATCAGGCGGTACACGATCTCGCCCGGCTTTTTCATTCCTTTTTCGCGAGCCATCCTCTCGAGAAGGACACTGTCTCCCTGGAGCCTGCGTTCCTCGGTTGCCAGAACGGAGTTCTCGGCTCGCAGCTCGTCGATCTGGCGAGTGAGGCGATCCTTCTCGGACGAGAGAAACACCAGGTGGTACAGCTTGTAGTCGCCACCCAGCACCGCATAGGCGACCAACGCTCCGCAGGCACCCCAGAAGGCCAGCTTCTGGCGGCGGAGCTCACGCGGCGTCTTGAACCTACGATTCTCGACCATCCGCCGCGCGTCCCCCTCGCTTGAACGCCGCGGCCCCGGCGAACGCGGCACCGGCGCCGAGCTCGACCTCGATCTCCAAGAGCCGATTGTACTTCGCGGTGCGCTCCGAGCGGCAGGGCGCGCCCGTCTTGATCTGACCCGCGCCGGTGGCCACCGCGAGATCGGCGATGAAAGGATCCTCGGTTTCGCCCGAGCGGTGCGAAATAATGTAGCCGTACCCCGCAGCCCCTGCCACCCGAATGGCCTCCAGCGTCTCGGTCAAGGTCCCGATCTGATTCAGCTTGATGAGGATCGCGTTGGCCGCCCCGGTCTCGATCCCGCGCCGGAGCCGCCCGGGATTCGTCACGAAGAGATCGTCACCCACCAGCTGCAGGGACGCACCGAGCTCACGGGTGACATTCCGCCAGGATTCCCAGTCGTCCTCGGAGAATCCGTCCTCGATCGAGACCAGCGGGAAGCGGCGCGACCAGTCGCGATAGACTTCCACCACCTCCCGGGCCGTCAGGTTGCCGTGCTCGGGGCCGAGCCGGTAGCCGTCGTCCTGCGCCAGCTCGTTGGCCGCGACGTCCAGCGCCAGGAACACGTCTTCCCCGGGACGATAGCCCGCGCTCTCGATCGCCTGCACGAGAAGCTCGAGCGCTTCCACGTCGGATGAGAGGTTCGGGGCGAACCCCCCCTCGTCCCCAACGGCGGTGGCGAGGCCTCGCTTGCGCAGGATCGCCTTCAGGACCTGGTAGACCTCGGCGCCCGCGCGGAGGCTCTCCGAGAACGACGGCAGGCCCGAGGGCACGAGCATGAACTCCTGCACTTCCACGGTGTTGTCGGCGTGCGCCCCCCCGTTCACGACGTTCAGAAGCGGGACCGGCAGCAGAGGATCGCCGAACTCCGCGCTCAGGGCTCGGTACAGCGGCGCACCGAGCAGCTGCGCCCGTGCCCGGGCCGTGGCCAGCGAAACGCCGAGCACCGCGTTTGCTCCGAGCCGCGACTTGTCCTGCGTCCCGTCGGCATCGACGAGCCGGCGGTCCACCTCCTGCTGGTCCTCGACCGAGACCCCAATCACCGCCTCGGCCAGGGCGCCTCTCACGTTGGCGACCGCGGTCGAGACTCCCTTGCCACCGAATCGCGCGGGATCGCCGTCGCGCAACTCGAGCGCTTCGTGCTCCCCTGTCGAGGCTCCGGAAGGAACCATCGCCCACCCGCGCGCGCCTCCGGCCGTGGCCAGCGACACACGCACGGTTGGATTGCCTCTGGAGTCCAGCACCCACTGAGCGTCGACCTCGGTGATGCAATCGTCATTCACAGGTGGCCCCCTTCGGATTGAGTGCCATGTCAGCCGGCCCCGAGCCGGCGCGTGCCGGAGCCGCTGCCCGCTCCGCACGGACGTGATCCCAGCCAGCGGGTATGAGCGGAGCTTCCCGACCCGCTCGACGAAGGTACAGGCCCGGGGCGCTTCGGATCTCCCCGATCCGCGTGAGGCCGACACCGAAGAGCTCGGTGAAGGACTTGACGAACGCCGCGATCGACTGAGACCCGGCGGAGAGGAGCAGCTCGAGGTCCTCTCCCCCGTGCAGGGCGTTCTGGAGCCCGCTCTCGCCCGCGGCAGCCGCGGCCTCGAGCACCGACTCCGCCTCGAGCACCGCCCCCACACCGCTGGCTGCGCAGAGCCGTGACAGGTCGCGCGCGAGGCCGTCGCTCAGATCCAGCATGGCGTGGGCAGCACCGCGCTCCCGCAGCCACAGCGCTTCCGCGATCCGGGGGGCCGGCCGCACGAAACGTTCGACGGCTGGAGCATCCGCGATCTCCGCCGCGCTCCGCCCACGATCGCGCAGAAGACTCAGCCCGGCCGCTGCCAGGCCCAGGGAGCCGGTCACCCAGATTCCATCCCCAGGCCGTGCACCCCTGCGCAGCAGGACCGCGCCACGGGGAGCGGAGCCCAGCACCGCCACCGTGACGCCCACACCCCGCGCACGCCGCGTCACGTCTCCGCCGACGACCGCGGCCCCGCAGGAGCGGGCGATCCTCGCGGCTCCGCGGAAGAGGGCGAGCAGCTCCTCCGCGGGGTCCGCGGCTGCGCTGCCGAGCGAGAGAAGGATCGCGAGCGGGCGCGCGCCGCTGCCCGCGAGATCGCTCAAGGCGGCGGCGGCAGCACGTGCGCCGATCTCCTCGAGCGTCATCCACTCGCGCCTGAAATCGACCTCCTCCTCCTGGGAATCGATGGACCAGAGGAGGTCCTCGCCGGAATCCGGCCGCAGCACCGCGCAGTCGTCGCCGATGCCCAGGGCGATCGGGGGCGACGCGGCTCCGGCCAGCTCGGCGAAGCGGCGGGTGAGCGCGTCTTCGTCGCTCGGCCACCCACCCGCGTCCACGGTCACCTGATCACCGTGAACCGGAGCGGGCTCAACGTCCCGGCTCCCGGCGGCCGTAGTCGAAGCGCGTCGCCCCGCCCGGGGTGGAGAACCACACCGTGCTCCCGTCCTGAAGCAGCACGTCCAGGACCGGCAGGTCGGGCAGCCCTTCGGTGAGACCGTAGCGCGTCCAGAGCCCCCGCGTGCGGTCCCAGCGGGCGACGCCGGAGCGAGTTCCGATCCAGACGTTGGATGCGTC
>JACCXV010000421.1 GCA_013696835.1 Gemmatimonadota bacterium
AACCGGCGGAGCCTGGGCGAAGTTGACCGCGAGGGGGAGGCCGAGGGAGGGAGCCGAGTTGCTCGAAGACCTTGACCGCCTCCCGAATCGAGAGCCACTCCTCTCTCAGGGGTAGGGGCTGCTCGGCCACGGGGCGAGACTACCGCGGAACGCTCGAGGCTTTCACTAACGAGGCTTGGGGTTAGGGTGCCGTGCCGATGAGGCTTCTTGCCCACCGCTTCCGTCTGCGTGGCGATCTGTGGCGCAACCGCGACTTCATGTGGCTGTGGGCCGCGCAGACTGTTAGCCAAGTTGGGAGCCAGATCAGTTCGCTCGCAATCCCGCTCGTGGCGATCCTGACTCTTGATGCGAGCACGTTCCAAGTCTCAGTGCTCGTGGTAGTCGGCTGGGCACCGTTCTTTCTGTTCAGCCTGCCAGCGGGCGCGTGGATCGACCGATTGCCGCGGCGACCAATCCTCGTGGCGTCAGATTGGGGCCGGGCGTTGGCGCTGGCGTCGATCCCGCTCGCCTACTTCCTCGACGCGATGACACTTGCACAGCTCTATGTCGTGGAACTGGTAGTAGGCCTCTTCACCGTGTTCTTCGATCTCTCGTATCAGTCCTATCTGCCGTCGGTAGTCGAACGGGAAGAACTCGGAGAGGGAAACGCGAAGCTCGAGGTGAGCCGCTCAGCAGCCCAGGTTGCGGGGCCAGGACTCGCGGGAGTACTGATTCGAGTCCTAACCGCCCCGTACGCGATCCTTGCCGACGCTGTCAGCTTCGTCGCGTCCGCGCTGTTTCTTTCGCGAATCGAACGACCCGAGCCAAAGCCAAAGACCGCTGCGGAGCGATCCACGAGACTCCGCGACGAGATCGGAGAAGGCTTGCGGTTCGTTCTCCGACACCCGCTCCTTAGGCCCATCGTCATTTTCGTCGGAGTGAGCAACATCTTTGTGAACATGCTCTTCGCGATCTATCTCGTCTACGCCGTGCGAGAGCTTGACCTCTCGGCTGCGACGATTGGCCTGATCTTCTCGCTCGGCAACATTGGCACTCTTGTCGGCGCGTTGACCGCCACACGACTCGCTCGAACCGTTGGAATCGGGCCGGGGCTCATCACGGCGACCATCGGATCCCTGGGCCTCCTTTTGATTCCCCTGGCGCGCGGGGACGTTGTCATTCCGTTCCTGGTCGTCGCGAGCTTGCTCTGGGGCTACTTCGTTCTGACCTACTACGTCAACGCCATCACTCTCATTCAGGCGATTACGCCAGACCATCTTCTAGGCCGCACCAACGCTTCGCGCCGCTTTCTCGTACAGGGCGTCATCCCGTTTGGCGCGCTACTAGGCGGAGCACTCGGCACCACTCTGGGCCTTCGCCCCGCAATAGCCATCGGCGCAGTCGGAGCCTGCCTCGCTGTCCTCCCGCTGTTCTTCTCGCCGCTTCGCCAGATCAAGGAAACGAGCCAAGCCGAAGAACTCGTGCGCCCCTACAACGAGAGCTTCTCCGTCCGTAGCACGGAGGTGTAGCAACCGGGGAGTGGCGAGCCGAACGCCACGCGCGCCAGGCGCTTCCCATCTCTCCCGGCTCTGCCGAATCTAGGTCGGCACCTCGAGCTCGGCTAGTCGTCCTTTTGGACGTGTCCGGAGCTCACCAGTAGAGGTTCTCGTATGTCTCGCCCTGATGCTTCCAGGCGTCCTGGATGTCCTTCGACGGATCGTCCATCCCCTGAGAACCGGAGTCCCCCTCGATCCGCTCGGGCTCCTCGAAGATCGCGAGCCCGACATGGGTCGCCAGCCCCGCACCGAGCCACAGCGCGCGCGATAGCCCAACAGTTGTTTGAATCAATAGTCGCTCTCGCAAAGAGGGCGCCGAGATCAGCCGATGAACACCCGAGCGGCTCTCGCCGGCCTGCCGATCGACCGAATAGTCTCGGCCAATGCATCTGCTGTTCCTCGACGAGAGCGGCAAGATTGATCAGAGCGGGCTCTTCGCGCTCGGAGGGATTGCGGTGCGCGACAGCGACTGGCCCGAACTTCGCCAGGTGTGGCAAAAGACGCTCTCCGAGGCCGGCTGGCCGCTCGACCGCGAGATCAAGTGGCACGGGATCCGCAAGGGCGAGGTCCCGCCAAGCCTCGCCGACGCGATCTTCAAGATGCTTTCGGGCGCGCCGTTCACCGCATACGTGACCCTGCTCGACCTCGATCTCGGTCCCGAGCGAGAGCCCGACTTCTTTCGTAGCCCGGAAGACATCTACGCGACCGGCCTGATGTTCCTCGCGGAGCGCTTCCATCACCTGCTCGACGCCGCGGACGATCTTGGCCTGATCGTCGTCGACAGC
>JACCXV010000003.1 GCA_013696835.1 Gemmatimonadota bacterium
ATCGTTCGAGCCGCCCGAGACAGACAACCGCCAGCGGGCGCCGGGGAAGACGTTCACGATGCCGCGCTCGAACGGCGCCGGGGAGAGCACCTGGCCCTCCTCGGTGGAGTTGTTGATGTCGAGGTAGGTGAAGGGCGCCGCGGCGATGTTCGAGTCGGTCTCATCACCGCCTTCCCGGCCGAAGCCGGCCCTCTGCGAACCCGCATCGATCAGCAGGGTCCAGCGGTCGCCATCGTTCGGCAGCGTCCGGATGCCCTCGATGTAGACGCTCTGCCCCGGCACGATGATCCCGAACGTGTCACCCGGGTTCAGCGTGATGCTGTTCGTCAGCGGGGCCGCCGTGGGGAAGATCCCCGCCTGCACGTTCTCCGGCGCGTCGGGGCCGATGAAGCCCCAGTTGTAGCCCGCCACGAAGTCCGCCGGCGTGTTCGGGTTCTCGGGTCCCTTGGGCTGGCCGCCCTGCGGCACCACCTCGCCGCCCGGCAGCTTCCGCAGCGTTCCGCTGTATTGCCCGCCCGAAACGGCCCACGTCAACTCGTAGGACGTCGCGCCCGCGGCGTACACGCCCGGATGGCTGTACTCGCGCGCGTTCACGACCGAGCGGATGTTGCCCAGGTCCACGATGTCTGCGAGCGACGAGTTGTCGACCCTGTGCGGGCGGTGCTCGCCCACGTGCTCGCCGCCGAGCTCACCCAGGTGCACGGACTGCCCGTTGACCTCGAGGTCCTCGAAGACGCTGAAGTCGCTGGCGACCACGAGCCCGATCGCGAGGTCCGGACCGATGTCGCCGGTATTGGTGTCGAAGCCGAACGGCACCGGCGTCTCGCCCGTGTGGAAGAAGTCGAAGGTCTGGTCGAACGATCCCTGTGTCGGCTGAATCGCGGTCGCCGGGGCCCCCGTGCCGTCCTCCCAGTGGAAGAACACGCGGTTGAACCCGGTCGCCAGCGCGTAGCCGCCGTTCACCTCGAGGTCGTACGGATTGACGTCGGGGTTCGGCAGGATCGAGTCGATCACGAAGAAGAACTCGCCGCTCGGGATGTTCAGGTCGCGCAGGGCCGAGAGGTTGGCCTGCACGATCGCATTCGAGCAGTCGATGAAGTCCGTGTACTTGCCGGTGAGCGAGTCCACCGTCGCCGCCGGCTCGCTCGTGTCGCACACCGTCCCGTCGGCCTTGAGCGCGTTGAACGCGACGCTCGCCGCCGTGAACGAGGACGCGTCCGCGCGCGGCCGTGCGGCACGCACGTCACGCGGCTGGAACGAGATGCCAGCCGAGAGCGAGATCTCGGCTCCGCGCAGCGTGTTGGACGGGTTGAAGTCGAACGGGATCACGTCGTAGAAGTACGTGATGCCGTTTATCAGCCCGCGGTCCACGAACGAGAACTGAAGTCCCGTGTTGGGCAGCTCGATGATCGTGGAGACGTCGGTCGGCACGCTCGCGCCGAGGGTGTCCCCCGTCAGGGTGTCCACGATCGTCACGAACGAGAAGGTGGTGTCCTCGATCGTCACCACGTCGTTGGCGACGTCGAAGATCGCCAGGGTGTCGATGTCCGACGGGTCGCCGGAGGTCGAGCGCACGACCACGTAGCCCTCGAAGTCAAACTCCCTGAACAGCGGGTCGAAGGCCGGGTTCTCCGGATCGCCCGCGATCTCGAAGAACGGATCCGCGATCTGCGAGACGTCGCTGAACACCACCGTCACCTGCTGGTCGCCGGGGATCAGCGTGATGTCTGGCTTGGGCGGCGGCGCCGGCGCGACGAAGCCCGAGTTGAAGATCACCTGCGCGGCACGCTGGACGCGAATGACCTCTGAGAGCGCGGGGTCGTTCGGGTCGGGCAGGAAACAGGGCTGGCCCTGCGGAAAGCAGCGGGTCGGGTCCTGGGTCAGCTCGGTCGCATTGTTGGACACGTTGGCCCAGATGTAGCCCGCCACCACGCGCTGCGTCTGGCCAGGCGCGAAGGTGAGGGGGCCCGAGATCTCCACGAACCGCACGTCGGCCGGCGTGGCGTCGATGAACGGCGCTCGGGCACCGATCCCCGCGAGCAGATCGTACTGCTGAGCGTCCACCGAGGGGTCCGGCTGCGGCCGGCCGGAGGTCGGGTTCGTGGTCAGCGTGAAGCGGGTCAGTCCAAGCGTGTCGCCCGCATCGCTCACCGGTCCCTGAAAGAACGTGATGCCCACGAATCCCGGAGGATTCGGGCTGAAGTCCGCCTCGTTGAAGTTGCTGTCCCAGCAGATGCCCAGGTTCGTGAACGCGGTGTCGGCGCTGGAGTTGTTGGCCCCGGGCGGGACGAAGGGGACCGCCGAGCAGTTGTCCTCCCCCGCGTCGGCGCCGATGTCCATGTCCGCGTTCACGCCGATGAAGGCCTCCTGGACGCTGCTGGAGCCGGTGTTGACGATGTCCCAGACCACGAACACGACCTGGGAGAGAAGCCCGAAGGTGAAGGCCATCGTGCGCTGGTTCACCTGCAGCCCGATCGGCGTGCTCACGTCACGCGACTGGTTGGCGTCGTTGTAGATCACCACGCAGTCCTTCTGGCTGAACACGATCGGCTGGCCGCCCGCGTCCGCGAACTCGGCGGGGAACTGCGCCAGTTCCGCCGCATCGCTCGAGCAGAGGATCTGGTCTCCCCCTCCACCGTTCGCCGCAGCCCGTCCGGCCTGATACTCCGAGAAGCCGCCCGAAGCGTCGTAGCCGGTCGAGACGATCTTCACGCCGTTCACGATGCCGCCCACCCACAGTCCGCTGCCGAACGTGTAGTTGTTCGGGCTGTTGGCGGGGAAGAAGCCGAAGCCGTTGCCGGTGCGCGGATCCTGCAGGAGGATCCCGCGGTTGTCGATCACCGTGAGCACGTTGTTCACGTTGATCAGCTCGAAGTCGAGCGTCTGCTGGAGCGCGGCGTTGCCCGCCTTCTTGCCCTTGCCGCCCGCCCGGTCGCGGTCGCCGACGTCGGCGGCCGCTACGGCATGCGGGAGCAGGGCCAGCGCGAGAACGAGCGCCGCTCCCCCGATCGGCAACGACCTCGAGCACCGAACGAAGGGGTTTGCCATGAAGAACCTCCCTTTGGAGTGACTCACTTGCGCGGAGGATACGCGAGGCTCGGCGGCCGTCCCGCGGGACGACCACCGTCGCATCGCAGCGATGCTAGAAGCGTAGCTCGACGCCGAGCCGATAGTTGCGCTTGGCCTGCGCGAAGACCTCGTTGAACCCGCCGTACGAGAGGATGCCCATGATCCGCTGCTCGCGGCTGGTCACTACCCCGTCCCCGTCGATGTCAGAGAAGCGCCGGAACTCCGTGGTGAGCTGGTTCTCCGGAGTGTCGGTGCCGATGTCGGCGATCACGATGTCGTCCGTGACCTGCTGCTCGGCGAGCAGGATCTCGCGGCCGTCCAGCAGCCGGCTGCCCGTCGAGTTGTAGACGCCGTTGTTCACGCCCGTCTGCAGGAAGGGCCGGAACTGCGTGGTCGCCGGGTTCTCGTTGTTGAACAGGTTGAAGACCTCGAAGATCGCGCCCAGCTCGACATCCGAGGCCAGCGTGAAGTACCGCGTGGCCCGCACGTCGGCCTGGAACTCGGAGTCACGGCGACTCGAGTTGATGGGCTCCACGAAGATGCCGGAGCTCACCGGCTGGCGCGTATACGGCAGGCCGGAGTTGAACCTCGCCGTCGCGAAGACCCCGAAGTTGCGCAGCAACGCGGCCGCGCCGCCGCCGTCGGCGAAGTCGTTCGGGAACCGGACGCTGAACGTGGACGACAGCTTGTGCGTCACGTCGTAGTCCGCCGGCGCCGGGACGCCGGGCGCGTCGATGGGATTGTCGGCCGTCGAGTTGAAGCCGCGATTGAACGTGAACTGGTCCTGGTCCGAGTCTGTGAGCTTGGAGTCCAGGTACGAGTACGTCACGTCCGCCGACCAGAAGTTGCTGAAGCGCTTGGTCAGCGTGAAGTCGAAGCCGCGCACGTTCCCGTTGTTCACGTTGAAGAGCTGGCGGACGTTGCCGGCCTGCAGGGTGGTGATGTTGCGGGCCGCAGTGCCGCGGTCGATGTCGCGGTTGTACGCGACCAGGTCGGCCACGACGTCCTCGCTGATCAGGTGCGTGATCCCCAGCTCGAAGGAGCGGGTCTCCTGAAAGTCGAGGTTGGGGTTCCCGACCAGCGCGTTGCTGTTCAGGTCGTTGGAGAGGATGTCGCCCGTCATGTTCAGGTACAGCTCGTCCAGGCCCGGCAGCTGGTTGAACACGCCGTACGAGAAGCGCACTTGCGTGTCCTCCGTCACCGGGTGCGCCACTCCGATGCGGGGCGCGAACGCGTTCTTCGTCTCGTACTCGGTCAGAGTCGAGCCGTCGCCGTCCAGATCCTGCTTCGCGATGCCCGGGACCTCGGGAAGGTCCGTGTTGTGGTCGAAGTGGTCAAGGCGCCCGCCCACGTCTAGCACGAAGTCGCCGAGGTCGATGCGGTTCGTGGCGTACACGCCGAAGAGCCGCGGCTCGACGAAGTACTGCGTGTTGAACAGCCGGTCACCGAGGCCGATCGCCAGCTTGTGGACGTCGAAGAACTTGAGGTCCACGCCGCCCTGCAGGCGGTCGATGCGCGAGAGCTGCGCGTCCACGTCGGCGCGCACGTTGATGCGCTTCTCGCGGTTGTTGACGATCTGGTCCTGGTTGGTGTTGGAGCCGTCCTTGACCGTGCCCCGCGGGAAGCCGGCCGTCGGCTGCGGGAAGCCGTCGTTGCCGAAGGCGCCGATGCCGAAGATGTCCGGGCCGCCGCCGCGCGTGGTCGGGGCGTCCGGGATCGCCGAGCCGAGGTTCAGGGCTTGACGGATCGCCTCGAGGTCCGCGTACGCATTGGACCCGCTGTAGCTGTCGATGATGTTGTCGACCGAGTCCTCGAGGAACAGCTCGTAATCCGAGAAGCGGAAGTTGAAGAAGTCGTCGCCGCCCTGGTTCCCTTCGAGCAGCGGGAACGGCGTGCTGGACTCCTGCTGGCAGGTCGGGCTGCCCACCGCCGTCAGGCAGTAGGGAGCGCCGCGGCGGAACCTGTCGTCGAAGTAGCCCACCCTGGCGTCCACGGCCAGGGACCGCTCGGCCTCCTGGTAGAAGATCTGCCGGGCGGAGGCGACGACGAAGTTCACCGTCTCCTTGTCGATCGTGTTGTTGAAGTTGTTGAACGTGGTGAGGAGGTTCGTGAAGCCCTGGTCCCGGTTGCGCGTGTACGCGAGCTGGAGGTCCGTGGTGGCCGTAGGCGTGAACGCCACCTTGCCCGAGAAGGTATAGCGGTCGGAGAACACGCCGGGCGCAAAGTCGCTGTTGCCCGCGTTGTAGAAGAAGTCGTTGTCCTCGAAGAACCCGGGGGCCGCCGCGTTGAGGTACTCCTCGACGAAGTTGTCGATGTTCAGAACCGGCAGGTCCTCGCGCGGCGTGATGCAGCCCTGGTCGTCGCAGAAGCCCTCGCGGCTGATGTCCAGACCGAAGCGCGTGCCCACCTCCTGCACGTCCTCGAACAACGGGTCGAAGCCGAAGTTGTCGTTCGTCCCGCGCGTGCCGAAGAGCGAGCCGGAGAGGAAGAAGCTGGCCTTCCCGTCCGGGAGCAGCGGACCGCCGACGTTGCCCTCGAGCTCGTAGAAGTCATTCGAGCGCTCGATCTTCATGGCGTCCGTCGTGAATCGCAGGTTGCCGGAGAAGCCGGCGCCGCCGCGGCCCGTCACGATGTTCACGGTGCCGGACTGCGCGTCCCCGAACGAGGCGTCCGCGCCACCGGTCACGACGTCCAGCTGCTCGATCGAGAACTGCCCGAACTCGAGCGGGGACTTCTCGCCGCCCGCGTTCGTGATGTTCGTGCCGGCCGCCGACACGTCAGAGAAGTCGGTGGCGTTCAGGCCGTCCACGTACACGGTGGCGTCGTCCGGCCGCGCGCCGCGCAGCGAGATGCCGCCCTGCTGCACGCTGGCCCCGGCGGCGAGCTCGACGAGGTCCTCGACCGACGAGAGCGGGAGGTCCTCGACGTTCTCCTTGATGAAGCGCGACTTCGAGATCGTGTTGTCGCGCGGCACCAGCGGCTCGCGCTCGGTCACGGTCACGATCGCCGAGTCGGCGACGATCACTTCCGTGGACAGCGAGAAGTTGGCCGTGGTCGTCTGGCCCAGCAGGATCCGGTACTGGCCGGATTCGGTCTGGTAGCCGAGGAAGCTCGCGGTGACGGTCTGCGCGCCCGCGGGCACGTTGTTGATGAAGTAGTAGCCGTTGTCGTCCGCGATGTTGCCCAGCTGCGTTCCATCGACGATGACCTGGGCGCCCGGCAGCGGCTCGCCGGTGTCGCGGTCGGTGACCGTCCCTTCCACCTTGCCGGACGTCCCGCCCTGCGCGAGGGCGAGGTCGGCGAGGCTCAGGAAGGCGGCGACGCCGGCGGCGAACGCCGCGAGCCGCAACCCTCGAAACTCACCAAGCTTGGTCATGCGAGTCCTCCCTGGAGGTTGCTGAAGGCCCCACGGCAGGCGGCGTCGGACGCGAACCGGCTTGGGCGAGCTCCTTGCGCCACGCGGCGGGATGACCCGCGGGCGAACAGGGAGGCGCACACGCCGGCAGGGGCCGGACGGCTCGTCGTGGGGGTTGAACGTGGGTGGATTGACAGAGGGAAGGCAGACAACGTTTGGGCCGGTCGGGCCTCCGTGGTTGCGCGATTCAAGGCAAAGCTGTGGCGATTGAACCTCGATAGTGTGCGGTTGGTCGCGACCCGTCAAGGACCACTTTGAAAAAAAAGAGCCACCCCGGGGGGTGGCTCCCTCCGCCCCGTCCCCGTAGGAGGACAGGTCGAGGTGCGGCGCTCCGGTCAGCTCACGGCGCGACGGGCTGGGGTGAGGTGGGGGGGACGGCGCCGGCGAGCGAATCCGGCCGCTCCTCGAAGCGGAAGAACCGGGCGAGGTTCGCCCAGCGGAGCTCATCCGGAAAGCGCTGCGTCCTCTTCATCTGATCGAGCAGGCGCGCCGACATCGTGTCCGCAGGGTGATTCAGGACCCAGTTCTCGACGACCCCGATCGCGGTCGGCAGCTGGCCCCGCTCGCCCGCGGTGCTGACCAGCTTCAGGTATCCCAGGCGATAGTCGCGATCCCCCCGCAACGAGCGCGAGTAGAAGTCCTCGGCTGCCGCGCTGTCGGCGTTCTCCAGCGCGACGTCGCCCAACCGCACCCAGAACTCGCGCGTCGACTCCTGCCCGGTGGCGCGCGGAAGCTCGCGCCCCGCGAGGACGAGCGCCGCGGCGTAGCGCTCCTTGAGCGCAGCCATCAAGGCAGCCGACTCGAGGGCCGAGCGCGGAACCTTGCCGCGCGACTCCGGCTCGGACAGCAGGCTGTCGATCGCCAGCGTGTCACCGGCGGCGGCGAGCAGCTTCAGGGCGTTCGCGTAGTAGCCCTCCACGCGCGGGTTCTCCAGGAACGACTGCGCCAGGTCGAACGCCCGCCGCGCCTTCTGAGGCTCGTCGCGGAAATAGTAGATCTCCGACATCGCTAGCAGCGTGTAGCCGTAGTTCCTGGTCAGCGCACGCGTCGTCGAGTCCTTGAAGATGTCGTCCTCCTGGAGACCCCTGTAACGGTACGTCTTCCACAGGAGCTCGTCCGTGCGGGGCACGTCGAAGACGAGGCCGGGCCGCTGCGGGACCTCGAACAGGCTGCCGTCCTCCTCGGCGGCTTCCTTGGAGGCGCGCGAGTTCACCTCGTACAGGATGCCGCTGCGCGTCAGGTAGGGCTGCGTGCTGACCAGCGCGTCGGTCGGCACCGTGACCGAGAAGTAAACCGGTCGGATGTCCAGCTGTTGCCCGAGCACCTTGAGGACTGCGAGGTCCTGGCGCCGCAGGTACCCGGAAGGGAGCCCGAGCTGGACCTGGCGCCCGGTGCCCGGCGCCGAGATCGAGAGCGCCACGGGATCGCGCACGGGGATGTAGAGCGGCAGATCGGCGGCGTCCG